>JAHLFV010000081.1 GCA_018883625.1 Candidatus Treponema excrementipullorum | reverse complement strand
TAAGGGCTGCCATAGTCATTTCCGTCACCTGAGCAGGAGCCAAATTGGACACCACGGAAATAACACCGTCACCGCCCATAGCTGCCAAAGGTACCGTTAAGCCGTCATCACCGCTTAACACGCAAAAATCCTCCCGCTTGGAAGCGATGTTTGCTATAACGTCCATCATTTGGTTAATATCTCCAGAGGCTTCTTTTACGCCGGCAATATTGGGTAATTCGGCGATGCGTTTCAGCAACGGGGTGGAAATATTTTTTCCCGTACGGCCGGCAATATTGTACACCAAAATAGGGATACCGATTTTGGAGACAGCTTCATAGTGGCGGAAAATTCCTTCGTCGGAAGGCTTGTTGTAATACGGCGATACAACCAAAGCATAATCGGCACCTTTGTCTTTTACTCGCTGAACATAGCGGACAGCTTCTGCGGTATTATTACTGCCGGCACCTATAATAAGAGGAATGTCACGTTTGAGTTTTTGTTTGTATGCTGAAACTTCTTCTACTGCTATATCGATGATTTTGTCTTCTTCATCCACTTCCAACAAGGTGGGAGTTTCACCGGTAGTTCCTAAGGGTAGAAGACCGGTTATTCCGTTATCCAACTGATAACGAAGCAAAGAACGGAATCCTTCATAATCAACACTGCCGTCTTTGTTCATAGGAGTAATCAGGGCTGTGAAAGCACCTCTCAACTTTGACATATATTCCCTCGTAAAATAAAATATGTGAGATTATGGCATTTTTAGGTAAGAAATTCAAGGATATTTTAGTATAAATAAATATTATTTAGTGAAAATAAAGAATAGCTTCGCAAGATTTTTGGTGGCAGAAGAGGCGTGTGCAGGCGAATAGTGTATGTACAGTACATCTCCGTCACACGCACCCTTTTTTGGTAACACCCAATTTGAAAAAATCCCGGACACCGCCGGGCTTGAAACGCGAGGAATTATGCTATTCTTCCGAAAATACCGGTTTGTGAAACACGGAAGTCATGGTAACAACACCGTTACTGTAAGTTGCCCGTACATCGCCATTAAAATCGGGGAAAAGTTGTTTATATTCCTCAGGAGACATACGCATGGTCAGTTCCCATTTCATTTCAGCGTTAGTCTCATTAACAAACAATGCTGAACCGGGTTTAATAAATTCTTGCTTAAACGCTTCCTTGGAAGAAGTACTTATCTTTGCTGTACCGTTTCCGATTTCTACTCTGCTTACTTCGGTAGTATCAAATGTCCACACATCAATATGGGTAGATACTTTACTGTTTTCGGTTACCATATAAGTTGATATCCACGTTCCGTCAAGAGACGTCACAGGAGTCCATCTATCTTGCGTAGAATCGAACACCGGCTTTTTTTCTATGTTGTAAAATCTTGAGGTCATAGTCACATTACCCTGTGCATAAGAGACGGATACATCACCTTTAAATTCAGGAAAACTATTATGATAATCCTCCCAAGACATAGGAATTGTGAGTTCCCACTTTATTTCAGAATCATACTGATTGATAAACAGTTTTGAATTCGATTTTATGAATTCACTATCAAAATCTGACAAAGATGTTGTTGTTGAAAAATCTATTTTACCGTCTTTAATTCCAAGTCTTCCCACTGCACCGAAATTATAAAACGTCCACACATCAATGTGAGTCGACTCTGTGAGATTCTCCTTCACACTGTATACCGAAATCCAATTGCCTTTGATAAGATTAGCGCTTTCTATTTCTCTCCAACTGTTTAGAACAGGTTTATCCCCATCATTTGGGATTGTAAACATCTCACAGCTTACAAAAACCAAAGTCAAACACAAAATACATGCTATTACCGAAAAATGTTTTTTGTTCATAGTATGCTCCTAAAGAGAAAGGTCTGTAGAAAGAGCCAACAAAGACGCGGAATTGAAGATAGCTCTTAGAAAAGAATTTACCTTTACATTGTATTTTGATTTTATAATCCTATTTTTGAAAGGTCAATAGAAGGACAAAATATCAGCAAAAAAAAGCCCGGGCACCGCCGGGCTTGAAGTGTTATTGTTTGTGGAAGACCTGAGTCATAGTTATCATATAAGGAGCTCCATTAGAAAAGACCAATTCCATATCCCCTTTGTACAAGCTCTTAGAAAGTTCTTGAAAATCAGTCCAATTTTCATCCGTTATAGGCATATCATCAGGTCCCTTAGTAACTTCTTGGGGAGAGGATACTACCTTAAGCTTTGTTTTATTACTGTTTAAATAAACAATTCCATTTCCTAAGTCGGGGATCCCCAAAACGGGCACTTCACCATTTTTTAACATACGTTCAAAGTCATCTTTGGAAACATAAGTAGTCGTTGGTGGAACTTCATCTACCTGCAATTCAGTTTTTACTCCATCTTTGATTTCTTGTTCTGTGACCTCGTCTTTTCCTGAAGCAGGATAAGTAATTGTCATCACTAATGTAGCAACCCCACCATCCATATTCGCAGTTACAGATGATTTCCATGTCCCATCTAAACCATCAAGACTTGTAACTTCTGTCCATTTGTCATTGGGGTCCGCTCCTGATCCCACTCCTCCACCTGAAGTAACTTGCTCACATCCCAAAAGAGCGAATACCAGCAATAAAGCCAGTAATCCTGTAAATAATCCTTTTTTACTCATCCTTTCCTCCTGATAAGAAAATTATTTTTTAGGGATTTGCTTCCCTGGCTGAAAGTATAGTACAGCTATTTGTCAAAATCAATAGTAATAGCTAAATATTTAGCTATTATTGTCTGTATAATTTTAGTTATTGCTATTATAAGAGAGCAATGGCTATAGATTATCCTTTGCTGGGAAAAAAAATTCAGGAAAGACGTAAAGAACTTCACAAAACCCAAGAGAAAATGGCAGAGTTGTTATCTGTTACTGTGGGTTATGTCAGTCAAATTGAACGGGGAATTACCAAAGTCAATCTTGATACGCTGTCCAAAATTGCAGAAATTTTGGAATGTGATGTTACTGAATTTTTAAAGGGTGTAGGAGAAAATTCAAAAATCTATCTTTTTGAGGAAATGAACGGAATATTTGCCGCTTTAAACGGTACAAACAAAAAGATTCTGCTGGAAATAGCTGCAATTTTGCAAAAGAACCAGGAGTAAGCGTGCGCTACAAAATATCAGAAAACAAAACCCGCAATTCTTCGTTAAAAGCCTTTGTTTCCTGTTCCAGCTGGTGCAAAAAGTCTACATCCTGTATGGTTCCCAATACGGCTTCCATTTCTTCTTTGTTTCGGTATACCATTGCTCTGAAAAAATTGGTGTAATCCTTTTCCCGAGACTGACAAGAACTTTCGTACATATAATCGGAAACAGACAACACATCCTTACAGATATCCTTGTAAATATCCGCAGAAAACTCATCCATGGCTCGGCAGTATAACTGCTCCAAAACATATAAACCGTAGCGGGCCTTCCAGGCGCAATAGTTTTCTTGGCAGAAGTCGTAAAAACGGTGGACGTCTTCCCAGCTCTGTATTTTTTGAGTTTTTATGTCTTCAAAAAGAAGTTCTACTTGTTTTTGGGGAATGATTTGTCCTCCAATATTTTCCCAAACAGTGTACAAAGGTATGGAAGCAATCTTTCTGATAATGTCCCGGGACAGGGAGTCATAATTCATACGTTTGCAATATGCAATCAGGGATTTTACCGCAAAATATTTGGCAATTTTACGGTATTCTTTATATCCAGAAGCAGCTTTTACCACCTTACCGCCGTATTTACTTTGTAACTGGGGATCTTCTAACACTAAATCCTGAGATGGATTTTGATGCAAATAGTCCTTTGCTTTTTGATAACTTTCCAATCCTAACGTCCGACCTGTCAACTCAATAAGTCTTTCCAAAGCCCCTAACACTTCTTCTATGGTATCCGGTGCCAAAGGATCGGTTTCTATATGTTGCACTTTGATCACCCGCTTATCTCGGTTTTTAAACTTGGAGTTATTCCGAGCAATGGCAAACATATTGTACAAAAACCAATAAGCCGGCATAACACACACCTGTTCGGAATCTGTATCTAAATACACCAAAGAAAAAGGATAGGTTATAAAAAGCTCATTCTGATAGGAGCCTTTTGCTACCAAAGTAAAAGACGCAAATTTACTGTTGTGTTTAAAATCAGAAGATAATCCCGGCCAAAAACCTCGACGGGCAAAAATTTCTCCGTCAGGACTTCTTGAATTATGGTTGGAACCGATGGTTGCACCGGCAGCAATATTACATTGTCCCTGAATGGTGGTGGCAATCAAAAAAGAGGTATTGTGATGCTGTTCATGAAAGGGAAATAACAAATTATTCAACAGTTCACAGCAAGAAACAGTGGAATTATCTCCCAGTACAGAGTTTAGCAGGCGGGCACCGTATTTCAGCTGGCAGTTTCTGCCTATAACAAAGCGAATTGCTACAGCCTGATAGAATATTCGGCTGCCGTAGCCCACGATGCCGTTTACCAAAATAACACCTTCCCCTACCTGAGAAGGCTCTCTTTCTGAAGAACAGATGGTTATATTTTTCAGTTTCAATGCACCTTTAATATAGCTGAAGGCACCGATTTTTGCATCTTTAATCAATCCGGTATTTTTTACCACACAGTCATCTTCAACGATACCCCAGGTAGGAATGTCCGGCTGATGTTTTCTTTCCGTCATGGCAGTAAAACAATTCATCAACTCTCGGTCTTCCCTGTATCGAGACCACAGATAAGCATCGGCAGGAATCATATCCTCAAAGGGCAAAACACACCGTTTATCGTTTTCGTTTCCTACGCCGATAACGATGCGGACGCTTTCCGGCTCTCCGGATTTTACCCACCCATTACCGAATTTGGAGTGATACGTACAGCTCATCTCTCCTATATTAAATAAAATCACTCGGTTACCAACGACATAATTTACAAGGTAGGACACATCTCTGACGCAGACGTTATCTCCCAAAATAACATCTCTAAAATAGGAGTTATACAAACCGCAGTCTAATTCCAAATCATGATACTTGATAGTTAAAGGTTCAAGATTCCCGATACAAACAACACCTTGGAATTCACAGTTTACAATTTGCCGGGGATCAAACCGGGCATTCCGCCGGACATAAAAAGAGTGCCATTCAGGATCAGAACACCGATTACCGTTGTTTTGTAATATATTTATTTCTTCTGTTGTCAAGCTACGAGTATTTTGAAAATGGTATGTGAAAAACAAAGAAGTCTTATCAGGATTTTTATGGGTTTGTATCAACTCAGCCATATTTTTTTTATACTGATTTTTGAGAGTCTGTCAATAATAAAAAACGGTGACTTTTTATCCAGAATCAAAAAAGTCACCGGACTAAAACATCATCTGTTCGGGCGAACCTAAATATCAGATGTTCGGGCGAACCTAAATATCATCTGTTCGGGCCGAATCTAAATATCATCTGTTCGAGCGAACCTAAATATCAGCTGTTCGGGCGAACCTAAATATCAGCTGTTCGGGCCGAACCTAAATATCAGATGTTCGGGCGAACCTAAATATCATCTGTTCGGGCAAACCTAAATATCATCTGTTCGGCGAACTAGCCAGTCAATATGCCCGGAACCAAGCAACTTAAAATCCAATGCTCGGTCCCAAACAATCCTTCTGCTTATACAAAACCTACACTACTCTGTCTTAAAATACGAAATCACATCTGTAAGAATTGACGCTTGAGCAGACAACTCTTCCGCCTGAGAAGCCAATTCTTCAGAAGCAGCTGAATTTCCTTGTACCACAGAATCCAGCTCCATGACGGCCTTGGCAATTTGTTGAACTCCTGTATCTTGCTCTTTGGAAGCCACATGTATTTCTTCAACGAGAGACGCGGTATTTTCGATGGCCGGTACTACTTCATTTATCAACCTTCCGGCATCTTCAGCAACCATCATACTTTCAGAAGCCAAGGCACTGATTTCACTGGCAGCCTGTTGACTTCGTTCTGCTAACTTTCTGACTTCTCCCGCAACAACAGAAAAACCTTTACCGGCTTCCCCGGCGCGGGCTGCTTCTATAGCAGCATTCAAAGCCAAGAGATTTGTTTGACCTGCAATACTTTCTATGACAGTTATTTTCTCTACAATGTTGTGCATAGCTTCAGATGTTTTGTTTACAGCAATACCGCCGTTTTTACTGTTTTCTGCAGCATGAGCTGCAAAATCGGCAGTTTTAGCCGCATTTTCTGCATTTTGCCGTATGTTGGCTGCAATTTCCTCTACTGTAGAAGATATCTCATCTGTAGCACTGGCTTGCTGGGCTGCCCCATTTGCCAAACTCTGACTACCGACACTAACCTGATTACTGCCGGCACCAACCTGATATACACTATTTTGTACTTCTTGTACAACCCGCAATAAGGACTCTATCATTTGACCCAACGCCCGCCCCAGGTCTCCGATTTCATCATTCCTTGTTAGTATTGCATTTTTATGTTCTGTATCTTTCTTAACATTGAGGTTTCCTGAAGCAACCTGTTGCATAGCGTCTCTCACTATCAAAAGAGGCATGACTGTCTTTTTGGCTATGATAATGCTTAAAACAATACACAAAGCCAATAAAAATAGGGTAACCCCACAAATCGTCAATGTTAGAGATAAATTCATTTGCTCTACCATTTTTTCTCGTTGTTCAACAGAAGCAGAAATTGTATCTATGTAGTTTCCCGTACCCACGACCCAACCATAATTCTCATATAGGTTAGTATATGCCCGTTTAGGCGAAGATTCCGTCTCACCTTCCCGAGGAAACCAATAATCAGAAAATCCTCCACCATTTTTTGCACTGTTAATTAAATCTTTTATATGGTAACGTCCATTAACATCCTGAGAATTCATACGATTAGTACCTTCTGTAGCACTACCTAACAATACAAGATTATCCCCTTCTATGGTATCGATCCAAAAATACCCCTCTGTACCATACCGTAATTCTCTGATCAAATCTTTCGAAACAGCCTGAGCTTCTGCTTGCGTTATCTCTCCTGCCTGAGCTTTTTTGTCAAAGAATGACAAAATACTCATTACAGTATCCACTTGATAAGAAATGGTAACATCGTAGTCCTCTAGCATGCTGTCATACAATTCTGTTGTAGAAAAGTTTTTTAACTTGTTCAAATTTATCAAAACAACAACAAAAAGACTCAGTCCTACAATAACAGAACTGATAACAGCCAATAGTGTAATTTTTACACCTAACGTCATCCTAAACTTTTTCATTTTTACCCCTCATGAAAAATTTCGTCACATTACTAAGATTTTATAATCCTTATTATTATCAATAAAGTAGTCAAGATGGAAAGAACCCGATGCCTTTGAGACATCGGGTTCCATAATAAGTCTCTTTTAATTATCAAGTTTTGAAGTATGCAATTGCATCTGCAAGAATAGAGGCTTGTGCCGATAATTCCTCTGCCTGAGATGCCAATTCTTCAGAAGCAGCTGAATTTCCCTGAACAACTTTGTCCAACTCGGTGACAGCCGTAGCAATCTGCTGAACGCCGATATCTTGTTCCTTCAGTGCGGAATTGATTTCCTCAACCAAGGAAGCCGTATTTTCGATAGCCGGAACCATATCATTTATAAGATTACCAGCCTCTTCAGCAACAATCATACTCTCAGAAGCAAGTTCGCTGATCTCATTGGCTGCAATCTGACTACGTTCTGCCAGTTTCCGTACCTCACTGGCGACAACTGCGAATCCCTTACCGGCTTCTCCTGCACGAGCAGCTTCTATAGCTGCATTTAATGCCAACAAATTCGTCTGACTAGCAATCCCCTCTATTACAGATATTTTTTCTACAATGTTGTGCATAGCTACAGAGGTTTTATTAACGGCAGCTCCACCATTCTTACTATTGGAGGCTGCCTGTGCGGCATAAGTAGCTGTTTTTGCTGCATTTGCAGCATTTTGACGGATATTGGCAACCATTTCTTCTATAGTAGAAGAAATCTCTTCCGTAGCACTAGCCTGATGAGCTGCCCCATCTGCCAAACTTTGGCTACCTATACTAACCTGATTACTACCTGCAGTTACTTGAGACACACTTTCCTGAACTTTGCCGACAACATCCAAAAGAGAATCCAACATAGAATCAAGAGAACGCCCCAACTCACCAATTTCGTCCTTTCTAGCAAGTATTGGCGTACGTTGTTTCTTGTCTTTATCAATCCCCAAATTGCCGGTAGCGACTTCCCCTAAAGCACCTTCTACAACAAGCAACGGACGTATAATTCTCTTTGACAGGAAGAAACCCAAAACACAGCAAAGAATAAGCAAAACAGATGCTGTAATGGAAATCGCTATCTGTAAAGATTTATTCATGTTGCCTATTCCTTCACCAATCTGTAGAACAGTTTCGTTAATTGAGTCAACATAGTTACCGGTACCAACTACCCAACCATAATCATCGAACAATTTTGTATAAACCCGTTTCGGAGATGCTTCTGTCTCACCTTCTTTCGGGAAATAATAATCTGTAAAGCCACCGCCATTTTTACTGTTCTCTATCAAAGCCTCCCGATATCTGAAACCGTTAACATCGGTACGAGCCATCTGGTCATCGGTTTCCTCTGCATCACCGTCAATTATAAGACTTGTTCCGTCTGTGACATTGTACAGCAAAAAGTATCCGTCGTCGTCATAATGTAAATCACGAATCAGGTCTATGGAAAGCGTTTTTGCCTCTTGCTCACTTAACTCACCGGATTGAATTTTACTGTCAAAAAACTCAATCATACTTATTACTGTATCGACCTGAGTAGAAATCAATTCGTCGTATCGATCCATTACACTGTTATGCAATTCGGATATAGCAAATCTCTCGATTTTATTCAAATCCTGTATAACTACAAGAAACAAAAGAATACCCATAAAAGCAGAACATAAAGCGGCCAAAATGGTAATTTGCATTCCCAAAGATAATTTCAGTTTTTTCATAGTTATAATACCTCTCCGTAATAAGTATACAAGATACGTTTTTCATTATAAGCTATTTTATTCTTCAAGAGAATAATTTAATTCCTAAAATTTGTAAAAAAAATAAAAAATACCCCCCCCCCTGGTATACATGAAATTCTATTTTCTCCATTTTAGATAGATAAAATTTTAAATATTGCTACTTTGTCTTTTTATCTAGGCGCAAAATTATTTTTTTTGTATAATACCCACCATGACACAGATAGACGTTCTTCCGGGCAAACCTTTACCTTTTGGAGCAACTCCCAACAGGCTCGGTGTAAATTTCAGTGTATTTTCAAGAAACGGAACTTCAGTAACTTTAGATATATTTGATAGTGAAGATGATAGCACACCTTCTTTTTCGTACACTCTCGATCCTGAAATAAATCGAACCGGCGATATATGGCATGTATGCTTAACGGGATTAAAACCGGGAGCTTTGTATTTGTATCGTGTTGATGGGCCTTTTGACCCCAAAAAAGGCCATCGGTTTAATAAAAATCAGTATTTGATTGATCCTTACACAAAGGCTCTCACAGCCACTTCCATCTTTGAAAATTTGCCTAAACACTATAAAACGCCCGTGGACAAGCTGGACATCGAAATGGATCACCTACGATCTGCAAAAGGTTTTCCAAAATGTGTTGTTATTGACGATGAGGACTTTGATTGGCAGGGAGACAGCCCCCTTAACTATCGGTTACAAGACTGTATCATTTATGAAACCCACGTTAAAGGTTTTACTGCCAGCCCGTCATCGGAAGTAATGTATCCCGGTACTTATCGGGGGCTTATAGAAAAAATCCCCTATCTTAAACAATTGGGTATTACCAGTGTGGAACTGTTACCCATTCAGGAATTTGATGAATACGAAAATGCCAATACCAATCCCAGAACAGGGGAACGGCTAAAAAATCACTGGGGATACAGTACCATCGCTTTTTTTGCCCCAAAGGCCACCTATGCCTCTCAACAAAATCCTGGATATGCCGTCAGAGAATTTAAGGAAATGGTGCGAGAGTTTCACAAAAACGGCATAGAAGTTATTTTGGACATTGTATTCAATCATACTGCTGAGGGGAACGAACACGGTCTTACTTTGAATTTCCGAGGCTTTGATAACTCAATCTACTATATACTCGATGATAAACAGAAACAGTATTACAAAAACTTTTCCGGTTGCGGTAACACAGTTAACTGTAATCACCCTGTTGTACGAAGCTTTATTGTAGACTGTTTACGTTATTGGGTAACGGAAATGCACGTAGACGGTTTCCGTTTTGATTTAGCCTCCATCTTGGGTAGAGATAAAAACGGAGACTTGATCAATGAACCGCCGGTTTTGCTACGAATATCCGAAGACCCGGTCTTAAGTAAAACAAAAATCATTGCGGAAGCTTGGGACGCCGGCGGAGCATATCAGGTCGGAAATTTCCCCGGTCGTTGGGCTGAGTGGAATGACCGATTCCGAGATGATATCCGCAGATTTTGGAAGGGAGACGATAATCTTGAAGCAGCCGTAGCTACCCGCTTTGCCGGTAGTGCAGATTTGTATCAAGATGACGGCCGGCGCCCCTATCACTCCATCAACTTTATCACAAGCCACGACGGATTTACCCTTAACGATTTAGTTTCCTATAACGGAAAACATAACGACGAAAATGGTGAAAACAATCGGGACGGCAGCGACAACAATTCCAGTTACAATTACGGGTTTGAAGGTCCCACACAAAACAGCGTTATAGAAGAAATCAGAAACCGCCAGATAAAAAACATGATGTTGAGTTTGATTCTGTCTCAAGGTACCCCCATGTTGTTATCGGGAGATGAGATCAGACGGAGCCAAAAGGGTAACAATAACGCATATTGTCAAGACAATGAACTATCATGGTTTAACTGGGCAATAAAAGAGGACAACAAGGAGATTTTTGACTTTACCTGTAAAACCATTCAGGCAAAAAAACTTCACGCCATATTCCGCCGAAAAACATTTTTTAACGGAAGATCCCATAATGTTTCGGCTATTCCTGACATCAGTTGGTTTGGTCGAGACGGCAAGGAAATCCAATGGGATAAAGCGGATCATTTTGTGGCATACAGACTCAGCGGAAACAGAACGGAAACCCAAGAAGTCTCTGATGATTGGGATTTCTTTGTTATGTGTAACGCTTCTATAAAAGATATCAGTGTTGTGTTGCCCAGTCCCAATAAAGGGAAAAAATGGTATCGGTATGTAGACACTTCCGTAGCTGCCCCCGGAGACTTTTTGCCGGAAAATGGTTTAGAATCTTTACCGAATCAGCGGGTATATGTGTTACCAGCCAGAAGTACCGCTATTCTTGCAGGAAAATAAAGATACTTAATCTCTATTTTCTATAAGATTACAAAACTTGACATCTTTTCCCCTTGCCATTATCATAGGCTATTATTCCCTTTTTTAACTAAGGAACGTACTATGAATTTTAATAAGGAACGGTTTAAAGAATCTCTTGCAAAACGACTTTCAAGTCAATTTAATCAGGAATTCAATTCTGAAATCAGCAATCACGATTTGTTTGATGCTGTTTCTGCTGCTGTGTTGGATGTTGCAAAGCCTAATCTGATAGAAGCACGGAATCAGTATAAAAACACCCCACCCGACAGGTGTACTATTTTTCTGCAGAATTCCTTATGGGTCGTGCTTTAAGCAACAATTTGATCAATATGGGTATTAAGGAAGCTGTACAGGAAGTTCTTCGTGACATGGAGATCAATTACAACGTAATTGAAGACGAAGAACCGGATGCAGGATTAGGAAACGGAGGTCTTGGTCGTTTGGCAGCTTGTTTCTTGGACTCCTTGGCAACCTTAGACTATCCGGGACACGGTTACGGTATTCGTTATGAATACGGTATGTTTGAACAACATATTGAAGACGGATATCAGGTAGAGTATCCCGATAACTGGCTCAAATACCGAGATCCATGGGAAATCAGACGGAGCGATTTGGCCGTTACCGTTGTCTTTGGTGGACACGTAAATGTCCGCAGAGATGAAAATGGCAGAGATCACTTCTCTGTTGAAGGTGGCGAAGTAGTTACTGCTACTCCCTACGATATGCCTATCATTGGTTATGACACAAAGACTGTAAACACATTGCGCTTGTGGGAAGCCACTTCACCTAACGGTTTTGATTTGCAGCTTTTTAACAACATGGAATACACAAAGGCTGTAGAACGACAAACCAGCGCAGAAAATATTTCCAGAGTACTGTACCCCAATGATTCCGGTCCCAGCGGAAAAGCTTTGCGATTGAAGCAACAGTATTTCTTTACTTCTGCCAGCTTACAGGACTTGATCAGAGCTTACGTTGCAAAATACGGAAAAGACTTTTCTCACTTTGCAGAACTCCATGTTATTCAGTTGAACGATACCCACCCGGTTGTTGCCATCCCTGAATTAATGCGAATTTTCTTGGACGTTTACAGTCTACAGTGGGATGAAGCCTGGGACATCGTTACAAAAACCTTTGCTTATACCAATCATACTATTTTGGCAGAAGCTTTGGAAAAATGGCCGATTGATATTTTCCAAGGATTGTTGCCCCGTATTTATCAAATCGTAGAGGAAATTAACCGCAGATTCCTCATAGAGTTGCGAGAGAAATATCCTTCCGACTATCAGAGACACGACAGCATGTCAATTATCAGTCACGGTATGATCTACATGGCATGGCTTGCTATCCACGGCTCTTTCAGTGTTAACGGTGTTGCTGCCCTTCACACAGAAATTCTTAAAACTCAGGAGTTGCGGAACTGGGCGGAACTGTATCCTCACAAATTTAACAACAAAACCAACGGTGTTACTCAACGTCGATGGTTGCTCTGTGCAAACCCGGCACTTTCCGACTTTATAACTGAAAAAATCGGACATGGATGGGAAAAGGATTTGTCAAAACTCAAAGGATTGGAAAAGTTTGCTGACGATTCGGCAGCCCAGCAGCAATTCTTGGATATTAAACGGGCAAACAAACAAAAATTGGCAGAGTACTTAAAAGTTACTCAAAACGAGTTCTTGGATCCCGATTCTATCTTTGACGTACAAATAAAACGTCTCCATGAATACAAAAGACAGCTTCTTAATATTCTTCATATCATGTACTTGTACAATAAGATTATCGAAGATCCTTCCTTTGATATGCCGGCACGGACATTTATTTTCGGTGCAAAGGCAGCTTCAGGATATCGCCGGGCAAAAACGATTATCAAACTTATCAATACCGTTGCCGAACGTATCAATAACGATCGCCGAGTAAAGGGTAAACTGCGAGTTGTGTTTGTAGAAAACTACCGTGTAAGCGTTGCAGAAAAGATTTTCCCGGCTTCCGATGTATCCGAACAGATTTCTACGGCAGGAAAAGAAGCTTCCGGTACAGGAAACATGAAGTTTATGCTTAACGGTGCATTGACCTTGGGTACCATGGACGGAGCAAATATCGAAATTGTAGAGGAAGCCGGTGCCGAAAACGCCTTTATCTTTGGTCTGACTGCCGAAGCCATTGCAAAAATCGAGGAGGAACACTCTTACGTTCCCCAAAAATACTTGGACAGAAACCCCGGTTTGGCAAAAGTCATCAGTCAATTGGTAGACGGCACTTACGATCCCACAGGACGGCTTTTCAAAGAGCTTCATGACTCCCTTGTGTACGGTATTGAAGGTCAGCGACCTGACGTTTACTACGTTCTTGCCGATTTTGATGCCTATGTTGAAGCTCAGGAAAAAGTTGCTCATGCATACCTTGATTCAAAGAACTGGGCAAAAATGGCTCTTTTGAACATTGCCCGAGCCGGCAAGTTCAGCTCAGACAGAACCATTGAAGACTACGTTCGGGATATTTGGAAGCTCAAAAAGGTAACTTTCTGATCAACATTGTAAAAGAATGCCGTCCGAGCTACAAAATCCTTTAACAAAAGGAAGTCTCGGAGAAAAGGGCCCTGGGTTTGTTGTGAAACTCAGGGCTTTTTTATATGCCTCAAAGTTTGCATAATCACTATACAGTCCCAAACTGCAAAAGCAGAGCAAAACATCTACCGGAAAAAAATACAAGTATTAGAGCAAACACTCTTATTCTTTGTCAGCCTTTTGACTGATGGTTGTCAGATTTAAAATAATACGAAATGCGATAGTTTTTTATAAAGTAAAATCCGGCATTTTCATAGGCATGGATGGCGGGAATATTTTCTTTACGAACAAATAATACAGCCTGTTTATTTGTTTTTAATGCCTGCCGAGCCAACCATCGGGTAAGAGAGGCGGCACAGCCCTTCTTTCTATAACAACGTTGTGTAAAAACACCTCCGATTTGTATACAATTCCGTGACAGGGCACTGAGTGCCGCCTTGGCAGCGTAGGTTTTACTTTCATCGTACACACGCAGCGTTTTACCTGTCCCGGAAGAAACCTCACTCCACGCAGGAATGGCATACACCCTTCCCAAATCCAAAACCCGCAGCAAATTACCACAACACAGTTGAAAGTTAAAATCCATGCAGGAAGGCAATACTTCCACTATATCATATTCTTTTTGCAAATCAATAAGTTTACCATAATCCTGGCTGGTACAGTGTATTATCTTATACTCAGGCACAAGTCCGGTGTCAACGGACACCTCTTCCCGATATTCCATTAATCTGTATTCCCGGCAATCTGTCTGTTTTAGCTCAGGATGAGATACAGACACCACACTTTCAATTATTTTGCTTCCTTGTTCCTCGCCACTGATACAATACACTTGTCTGGTTCTCAGAACAGGAATCAAAGCTTTTTGAAGCTCTGTTCCCTGCTCCCTCATGACGATTTCTTCAAATACATGAAGAACTAAACCGGCTTGAGAAACAAAAACCAGTCCCGCCACATCAGTACAGGCACCGTTTTTTTCAGGCGAACTCTTTTGTGCGGATGAATCACTATTACATAAACAAAAAAAATTTCCCTTACTATTCTGCGAATTATCCAAAAAGTTTACAAAACGTTCCGAAATTTCCACGGAGGATTTTTCATATTTTAGCAGCAATGATTCCACTCTCGGAACGATTATTTCGGACAAAGGTACACAGCACAACATAGGTTCTACTCTATTAAGGGAAAAGTTCCCCGGGGGACAAATTCCCCGTGCAATGCTCCGAACACCGCATTAAACGAATAGGGAGAATAACTGTAAATCATCAGAATTTTATCCGCCCATTCTTTTAATTCCATTGCCGGATAAGGTGCCAAAACAGATATGATAATAGTTTCTACCTGTATATCTTTCAGAGCAGCGGCTAACTGGGCACTGGCTTCATCCGCAACACAAATAACCACTGTTTTATATTGTGGTGCCATGGATATGAGCAAATTTGTCATCCAAGCCAAACTGTTAGGCCCCATACCATAAGTAATTTCCATTCGTTTTGCTCCGGGATACCGTTTAAACCCTTCGGAGAAAAAACTGGGAAATTGCTTTTGTCCTACTAGCAAAATATCTTCGTCTTTTTCCGGTAGTAAGGGGGACTCATCCCCGTGATATAAAGTCACAGAACGACAGGCCTGCTCCAAAAAGAACACTTGACCGTCAGGATCCGGTATACGTTCATCGATTTTGTCCAATTCAGGATAGATGGGCACCGCATTGTCTGATTTAAAATACCTCAACTTTGCCAACACAACTCGGTGTGCGGCGTCAATTACTCGGTTTCGGAATTCCAGAGATGTTTGCATCAGTCGCAAATTAGCTGTCCACAGATTTTCATTTAGTTGGGCTGTGGTAGAAGAAATGATAATATCGTTTCCGGCTTCTATAGCCATCCTGAAAGCAGCAGATAAGCTACCGGCCCAAGAAGTTGCACCGTTCATCATCATATCGTCAGTGATTATAAGACCTTCATACCCCAATTCTCCCCGTAAAATATCTGTTAAAAAGGTTTTCGACAGAGATGCCGGTTCACCGCCGGTAACGATTTGGGGAAAACTCAAATGCCCGGACATAATTGCCGGTATTTTTTCTTTTACAAGATACCGGAAGGGCACCAATTCCCGTTCCATAAGAGTTTGGTAGTCAATATCGATAACCGGCAACATACCATGGGAGTCTACACTGGTATCTCCGTGACCGGGAAAATGCTTTGCCGTGGGAATAACCCCTGCCGCTTGGGAGCCGGCGGCGAAGGTTGCACCAAGAATCCCTGTATATTCTGTATATTCTCCAAAAGAACGGGGCCCAATAACGGAAGACTCGTGGTTGGAATATATATCTACCGTAGGGGCAAAATTCATGTTAATACCTAAAGCCCGTAATTCCCGTCCGATGTAATATCCGGAATACCAGGAATCTATAGGGACGCCGCCGGCTCCGATAGCAAGGTTGCCGGGAGTATCGCTGGTACTTCCTTTAACATGACGAATCCATCCACCTTCCTGATCCGTTGCCACAAAGAGAGGTATCTGTAACGGGCGGTTTTGTGCCTTTTTTTGCAAATCAGTTATAGAGCGAGCTACCAAGTGGATATCTTCCGTGTTCCAACCAAACACTTTTACGCTACCCAAGCCCCGTTCTGTGACCCATTGGTTTAGCAAAGGAGACGGTTCCTGTCCCGCCCATCCGAACATAAAAATTTGAGCCAACAATTCTTCATCGGACATTCTGTTGATTAAAGTTTTTGCCAAAATTTCGTGGGGGTAATCGCTCCAAAAGGTTATATCTGCAGGCAACTCTTCTTCTACCGGTATATTAACGGCTTTATCCGGTTCCTTGGCTACACCCAAAACACTGACAGTTATAAGAGAAACACTGATCACAATCCATTTTTTTTGTATTTTTAGAATGGAAAAAAAAAGCTTAAACAGAGAGTCCTTTTGATTCATGGGAAAAGTATACCGTTTTTTTTCATAAGAGACTAGAATACAAAAGTTAAATGAGCTAAAAGTATATTTCTGCCTCTAGACAAATATACTTTTTTATGATAGTATATCAAGACCATGGCGCTGTACCCAAGTGGTAAGGGACCGGTCTGCAAAACCGTTATTCATCAGTTCGATTCTGATCGGCGCCTTTCTTACCGGGAGTTTACATCCCGTTGACATAGAGGCAACCTTTCCCAAGGTTGTCTTTTTTTTGTCCAATAAAAAAGCCCTCTCATGAAGTACATCACTCAAGGGCTTCTCATTTATTCTAATTCCTGTAAAACACTTAAAACCGCATCTACAGTACAGTCCATTGTTTTTTGGGGAGTAATGGGAATAAGCAATTCCTGTAAAAAATCCGGAACCGTCGGCGCCTCACCACATACATGACGGATCTCATCTCTAGAGTAAGCCGGATGATCACGGGAAACCAAGACAACAGTATTGTCGGGACTGGAAAAACTTTCCGTCCGTTTTTTTGCGGCGGCATAAGAGCCAGATGTTTCTTTATTTGCCAAAATACCGTATTTCATGAACAATTCTTTACATGCAGCTGTTCTTTCTTCTTCGGAAACAGGTACGGGAAATACTAACCCTCGCAACATAGCCGGATGAGTGTTAAATATTTCTTCCAATCGCTCTAAATTGGATGGATTTCCCGGATCGGCAGGTTGTCTTTGCTCTAAAGGGATCAGTGAATCCAATATCTGTGCCTTTCCTCCAGTATCCACAGTCAAAGCCGGTGTACACTCCGTAATAAAACCGTTTACAGGCAAGGAGAACTTCCACGCATATAAACCGGCAACCAAATTACTGTAATTCCCCGGAGCTAAAGCATAAAAAATATCTCCAAAAACTTTATCCTTAAGTCGAGAAAAAGCATAGGTATAAAAAAATGTTTGGGGTAAAAGCCTGCCGATATTAAAAGTGTTCGCCAAAGTCAGATTGTATTTTTCCACAATATCCTGACGGGAAAATAACTCCCTTACCATATGGCTGCAATCTTCCATGGAACCGTTTACCTCAACGGGATAAATATTACCCCCATTCCACACACAATCTTCTTCTTTGAATCCCCGAAGCGTCCCCTTACTATACAATATCAAGGCCGTTAATTGTTTCTTTCCTTGCATAGCATGAGCAAGACAGCTTCCAATTTCACCGTCAGAAATGGCAACAACAGTAGCACGCTCTCTTTTGAGAAGCAACGTATATTCCAGATAAGCCAGTAAAAAAGATACTCCAAAATCTTTATGGGATCCGGTGGGACCGGTATAAAGACTAAGCTTATAAAGAGAATCATCTATTTGTCGAAATTCGGGAGAAAAATTAAATGCTTTTGTTGCAATCGTTTCGCAAATTATGGGACTGAATTCTTCTTTCATCAAGGCAGTAGTCAGAGAACCGGCTATGGAAGAAAAACTTGTTTTATCGTTAAGGTAATAAATCCACTGACGTAAATTTTCACTGTAAGCAGGAACATAGTATCCCCCGTCGGGACAAATACAGCGAGAAATTGCCTGAGAAAAACTGATGGGCTCCTTGTTTTTTCGGGTACTCACAAACTGCATAAAAACTCACACTCCTAAGAATTACCGGAATCCTCTCTGACCTCCGGCGATTTTTATGTTATTCCTTACAAACTACATATTTTTTTGTAAACCCTACAGGTCGGTACGTCATTTTTGCCTGACGTAAACCTTCATCTCCCAAATCTTGCTCCCGATTTATAATTTCCACAGTAGGAGGTAAATGAAGAGCCTGGGATCTGTTTACAAATTGATACACACCTTTATATCCATTGAGGGCTTTTTCAAACAGAGTAACAAACATTGTGCCCTGTTGGATACACTGTCCTATAGAAAATCCTACCGGTATTCCTTGAGCATACACAACAATTCCCGATAAAGAAAACTGAGTAAATTTTTCTAAAGCCATGCGACACTCTTTATAATCGTCTTCATCTTGTATTCGCATTTTTTTCCAACTTTCCAGTACAGAAAGAG
Organism: Candidatus Treponema excrementipullorum; assembly: GCA_018883625.1. Classification (GTDB taxonomy): domain Bacteria; phylum Spirochaetota; class Spirochaetia; order Treponematales; family Treponemataceae; genus Treponema_F; species Treponema_F excrementipullorum. Next base: position 5,881 of record JAHLFV010000081.1, on the reverse strand, counting down.
CATCGGGAATTGTGTACACATCCAGTTTTTTTGTTTCCGACTCATAAGCACCGGTAAAAGCGTTAACAAGATTTTTCTTCTTATGGAAAGCCTTACCCTGTAATTGGGCTAAGTCCGTTCTTGAGTACAGGTAATCAAAATTATTCCTATCCTCTAAGATCTTATATTCTCTCCGAGACAAATCATCTTCCAAAACATGCTTGTGCTCTTCACTCATGTTTTTCCAAAATAAACCTTCCTGCAGATATGTATTTAAATATTTGTCAAACAATTCCATATCAACATGATTTGAAAGCAGGCTGAAAAAAGGACTGTGTCCTCGTTGTCCTTCATACAAAGGTTCAGGGCTAACACCCTTCAAAAGCAAGGCATTTTGAGACAATCGGGAAAAAACATATGTGTACTTTTTTGAATCAAAAAATAAATTAGGCGTAATAAATTCACTTATCCCGGACTCCAGTTTTTCGCAAAAATCAGAAAACTCGGCAACCATATCAAAACAGATGGGAGCAAAATCCGGAAACATGGGTATAGCTTTCATAATGATTTCGCTAGAATACCTTTTTTTGCATAAAATGTCAAAGACAGATTTTATTTTGACAAATACACTTCCGACTGATTAAAGGCAAGACCGAAAGTGCTACCTAACAGACACCGTTACGGACGACTGATAGGCATCCCCACCGAAGCACGACGTATCGAACTTGTCCAAGTGCATTGAGTAGGGATACCCCAAAACTTCCGTATTCGGAATAACAAACGATATACTTCAAAATGACATGGTTTGCGGAGATACCACACCTAAAGATTCCTCAAAACTTTATTTTTCGGAATACACAATGCTTTAACCTAAAGTCTAAGAACTTACTTCTTGGAACCTAATTCTTTGGACCGATCATAAGCAGCTTTAGCTGCTGCCATAATTCCGGCTCGAAAACCTTCTTTTTCTAACACTTCTACGGCAGCTATGGTCGTTCCTGCCGGAGAACACACAGCATCTTTCAGCTCTCCCGGATGGCGATTGCTTTCTAACATGTACGTAGCGGCTCCTTTCAGAGTTTGGGCGGCATAAATATAAGCTTGATTCCTGGTCATTCCCAAACTAACGGCAGCATCCGCCAAGGCTTCTATAAATATAAAGGCATAGGCAGGGCCTGATCCGCTTATGGCTGTAACGGCATCCATTAATTTTTCCTCTACAATCTCGACCCTACCGGCATGTGCAAGCAAAGAAACAATTTGTTCCAAGTTCTCTTTGCTTTCCCCTTCTGTACCCTCCAGACAACATAAGGCAATCATTCCTTCTCCCACCACTGCCGGAATATTAGGCATGATACGGAACAATTTAATACTACTAGTTTTACCATCACCAACATTAAAGGGTGCAGAAAATTCCTGTAAACTCTTTAAAGAAACTCCGGCAGCCATAGAAATTACAGTCTTTCCGGCAAGCAAGTCTCCTACTTCTTCTATAACTGATTGTACTTTTGGGGGTTTAACAGCAATAAAAATAACATCGGCAGTGTGGACAGCATCTCTGTTAGTTTTTGCCCACCTACACCCCTGTCTTTGAGCATACTCTTGAGCTTTTTCTTCGCAAAAGTCTGTTACCGTAAGATTTTCCCCACCGACAGCCTGTATCACGGACTTCATTAACGCACCGCCCATAACACCGGCTCCTATACAACACACTTTTATTTTATCACAACCTTCAGTCATAGCGTTTTCTCCTTTACAGATTATCTGCTTCAAACAAGGTACCTTTCATTTCACCGGCTGCCAGTTTTTCAATTCCCTGGGGAACACTACCATTTGCCAATATCATGGGAATACCATAAGACGTGGTGTACTCGGCAGCCTCCAACTTTGTTTCCATACCACCGGTACCAAAGCTGTTTGTTCCCCCAATGATAATTTGAGTACGTAACTCACTGATATTTGACACTACCTCTACCAGTTCTGCTTGGGGATTTTCCTTAGGATTATCTGTAAAAACACCGTCTATATCACTGAACAGAATGAGTAAGTCTGCATTCCACAACACAGCTGTAAGAGCACTGAGATTATCATTGTCACCAATGCGGATTTCATCAAAGGAAACAGAGTCGTTTTCGTTGATAACAGGAATGACACCTTCATCTACCAAAGTAAACAGGGTATTTCGCATATTTAACGTACGATGATCGTTGGCAAAATCGTCCTTTGTCAGCAACAATTGACCAATATGTATCCCAAATTCTCCAAAAGCGTTACGCCATTTGTCCATGAGTTCTACTTGACCGATGGCACATAAAGCCTGCCTATAATGTATATCTTTTTTTCTGGCCCATCTGTCTAAAGTTGACACCCCGGCTACTTGAGCCCCGGAAGAAACAAGGACAATTTGCTTGCCCCGATGGATTAAATCTGTACATTGACGGGCTAAATCTTTCATAAAATCAAAATTGATTGTACCATCTTTTTTTGCCAAAGTATTGGAACCGATTTTGATTACTATTTTTCGGGCGTTTTCTATTGTTTCCGGTATCATCGAATTTGACCTTCACCTTCTATAAAATATTTTGTAGTAGTCAGAGCCGTCAACCCCATGGGACCCCGTACGTGAAGCTTTTGGGTACTTATCCCCAGTTCTGCTCCAAACCCAAATTCTCCGCCATCGGTAAACCGAGTGGAAGCATTAACGTATACACAGGCAGCATCTATTTCCTGTTGGAATTTCCGTGCTTCTGCAATATTCCGGGTAATGATAGACTCTGAATGACGGGTATTATGACTGTTAATATAGGCAATAGCTTCTTCTGTTGACTCTACAACTTTTATTGCCGCAATGGTGTCCAAAAATTCAAAGCCAAAATCTTCCTGGGAAGCCTTTATAACCGACTCTCCCCGCCCGACGTTCTCTGCAATAGGCTTCAATATGCCAAAAGAGAACTCATCGCACCGTAACTGACAACGACCGGCCAATTTTTCCTCTAAAGCCGGTAAAAATCTTTCTGCCACCGACCGCTGGACAACAAAGGTTTCCAAAGCATTACATACACCGGGACGCTGCAATTTTCCGTTTTCTGCAATGGCACATGCCATATTGATATCAGCAGTTTCTTCTACATACAAATGACATACACCGCTTCCTGTTTCTATAACAGGAACCCGAGCTTTCTCCACAACCATTTTTATAAGTTGAGCACCGCCCCGGGGTAATACCACGTCGATATATCCCGTTGCTGTGAGAATCTCATCTACTTCTTCCCGTCTACCGGAAGTTGCCAATTCTATAGCTTCCGGAATTCCTACTGTACCCGAAAAAGTCCCAGTATCGCCGGCTCCCTGTGCGCCATCGTTACAGGGAGCTTCTAAACCGGCCTTTATTGCCGCAACCATGGCTTTATTGGATTCCAAGGCAGAGGAACTTCCTCTCAACAAAATCCCATTACCGCTTTTATATGCCAAGGCAAAGGCATCTGCCGTTACATTAGGACGGGATTCATAAATTATGGCGGCAACCCCTAAAGGCACCCGTTGACGACGAATGCACAACCCATTGGGAGTTGACCATCCATCCACCACCTGTCCGACAGGATCTGTTTGTTCAATAACAATTTGAATGCTACTTAAAATACCGTCTATTCTTTCTGAATTTAATCGCAACCTATCTACAAGGCTTTCCTTCACGCCGGCCTTAATAGCATTCTCCACATCTTTTGCGTTGGCGTCCAAGATTTGATATCGACGTTTATCGATTTCTGCCATAACCGATCGTAATGCCCGATTTTTTTTCTCTGCAGAGTGAGTTGCCAACAAAGAGGCACCTTTACGCAAAGACTTACACAATGAAATAATTTCGCTCATGAGTAACGGCCTTTCCTTTAACTGAAGAGCTAGCACCGCCTTGAGATAAAGCTTGGATTCAGTAAGGGATTAATAATTTGAAAGGAAATACATTCCGAGAAGTATGCTGATTCGGCTTTTTTCTGCAGATGCACCGCCATCTTTAGGCAATCCCTGCAAATATCGCCAAAAAATACCGAATTCCGGGTCAATACGAAGAGTATATTCTGCAAAGTCCTCTTTCTTTGCCTGAGAACCAAACATTAAATACACCACCTCAAACATTACATTTACAAAACTTTTATAACAGCCCACATAATCATACTGTTCTAGCTTTTCACACAATCTGTCTATTTCGTATAAAACTCTGTCTTTTTCGGAAATGTCGGCTGCTTCAACCCAAGTTTTTTCTGCAAGAAGTTTTAAATTTCGATGGAAACTCTGAATCAATTTACTTTCCGCTTCCCGATTATCTTCTTTTACAAAGTCAGACACAAAGGCTTTTGCATTTCCCTGATAAAACACTTCTGCAATGGTATAAGCCACATCCTCCAAAGACATAGAGATGTCTTCCGAAGTCAAAACATTAAAAGCGTCCAAAACTTTCTTATCAACAAACTGCAAAATAAGATAATCGTTATTATTTGAGTTTTCCATAGCTAATTTTATAGTCTTTTCCCGTGAAAAAATCAAGAGGGACTGCAATCCAACAATTTGACTAAAGTTAAATCCAAGTGCAACTCCTTATAGAGGAGACTGTTCTCTACCTTCAAGCTGTTTTTTTTCAGCTGATCCAAACTACATGGTTCTCCCTGCTTTTTTACTGCCCGTATCAATATATTTTTAGGTGTGTGACTCATATCGATGAATTCCAGCATCTGAACTTTATATCCCATACTCTCAAGAATTTCACCTCGGAGAGCATCGGTAAGCAGGGAGGCAAAGCGCTCTTTTATCAAACCGTAACGAAGCAAAGGCGCCACGGAAACCTCTTTGTTAAACCGCACTTGATTATTCAGTTCATGCTGACAACAGGGCACAGAAAGAATGGATCTGGCACCGGACTGTATACCAAAAAACAGTGCGTAATCCGTAGCCGTGTCACAGGCATGTAAGGTGATGATCATATCCACAGGGCTCCGTGCAGTCCTCTTGTTGTGATATTTGGCAATATCTCCCACAAAAAATTGTAATCCTTTACACCCCAACTTATCTGCAATTTTGTTACATTCTTTTATTACTTCCTCTTTTAAATCCAATCCCACGATACGCACAGGTATTTTTTTTATTTCCGTAAACAGGTAGTGTACAGCAAAAGTCAAATAAGATTTTCCGCAACCAAAATCGATTATTTCAAGGGGTTCATTCTCTGTAGGCTCTTCCCTTTGATTTATGACACTAGGAATCACATCATTGATATATTCCAAAAATCTATTGATTTGCCGGAATTTATCGTACTTTGCCTGAATAACTTTTCCTACATCATTCATAATACCTAGGTACACAAGAAACGGAACGGGATGACCTTCGGGAATTATGTATTGTATTGTTTTGTTTTATCCCCTGCCAGACAACAGTCTTTTCCACTACACGCCCACTGTTGCGGTGTTTCTTTATCCAACAAAGTTTTTTCACCCCGCTTATTGGAAAGAAATGAAGTGGTATATTGTTTTTTTGACTCTCCGTCCATATATCCTACAACTATGTTTTTAAACAGAGGCTGCAAAGATCGTATCAGATATACCACATCCTCTTTCTGCAAATTTTTATGAAAGACTTGTTTTTCTGTAAAAAACTCGCAAAAAAAGAAGGAATTTTTGGGTTTACATTTTATTTTTTGACAGACTTGCCCCCGGGGAACAGGTATCATATTTTGTGTTACATGCTGATTTTCATTCATCTCGGTTAAGGCTCCGGAAAAAGTAACACTTATTAGCTGAACAGCAGCTTGCTGTATTTTGGCGAAAAACTTTTCTGTCTGTTGAATATATTTTTCTTGATTTTTCGCTGGCATAACTCCATTCCTTTCTATAATAATGTTTTTAAATATATA
>JAHLFV010000080.1 GCA_018883625.1 Candidatus Treponema excrementipullorum | reverse complement strand
ATACAATAGTATGTTTGAACGTCGGGCAAAAAAGGGGCAATGTTTTTTTCAACCCTATTTGGGATGCCGGGAATTCAGTTGTTTTTTCAGGCTGGTTGATCCGGGAAAAGATTCTGCAATACCCATTAACGAAAGCCGTGATTTGGGCTTTATGCTGTATGATATGGATTACTCGGATCCCCAAAATATCAAACCCGCTTTTTTTCGTGCCAAAATGGAAAACGGAGTTATTTATGTTCCGGATTGGAACAGCGAGGAGGTTCGTAAATGATTTTACAGGCCTTATATGATTATGCGCAGAGAAAAGGGAATGAGTTACCGGAAGAAGGTTTTGAAAATATTCCAATCAAATATCTTATTAAAATCAGAGAAGACGGGTCATTGGTTGATTTGGTATCAACAGAAGGAGAAGACAAAAAAGCACATATCTTTGAAAAACTTCCTATGCGTGTCGCGCGAAGCGGCAAGACACCGATTCCGTCTTTATTATTAGACAATACGGAATATGTAATATCGGATAATAATAAAAGAGAGTCATTTGTCAAACAAATAGAAGCACTACCGGAAGAAATTAAGAAGACAAAAGAGATAAATGCGGTCATATTATTTTACCGGAATAATCATGAAAATGGAATTGATAAAATTTCAACTTGTGATTTATGGGAAAGATGTCAAAAAGAAAATGGTATCATTTCGTTTATCTTACAGGGAAGAGATTCTATTATCCCTCAACTCAATATCATCAGAGAATATCAAAGGAAAAAAACAGCAGAAAAGATCGAAGGAACCGGAGATCCGGAGAAAGAAATGGTAAAAGAAATTTGTCTGATCACAGGCAAAAAAGAGGTTATTTCCCGTTTGCATGCGGCAACATTTATTATAGGAGCTAAAAGCAATGCAAAACTTGTCAGTTTTCAAAAAAGCAGCGGGTATGACTCATACGGCAGGGAACAGTCATACAATGCTCCGGTATCTGTCAGAGCCGAATCTGCCTATACCAAGGCATTGAATTATCTGACAAGATCCAAAGAAAACAAATTCCGGTTGGGAGATGACACTATTGTTTTTTGGGCTGAGAAGGCCGAAGCGGCTTCATTTGAAAGTTCTTTTTCCGCTTTTTTTGCAACCGATTTTGATGATCCGGATCGTAATACACGAGAAGTTAAAAATCTTTTTTCGGCTCCTTATACGGCCAAACTTGAATCTGTCGATTCCGATTTTTATGTATTGGGATTGTCTCCCAATTCCGCCCGCATTTCGGTTCGTTTTTGGGAAACAGGTAAAGTCTCAAAATTTGCGGAAAGAATACGGCAACATTTTTCTGATTTTGAGATTATAAAAAGTCCGAATGAACCGGAATATCTTCATCTGTATCGGATTTTAACTTCAATTGCATTGGAAAGAAAAATTGAAAATATTGCACCCAATCTTGAAGGGAATATGATACAATCAATTCTAAAAGGAATTCCGTATCCGATAACTTTACAGCAGCAATGTATCAGACGTATTCGTGCAGAACAAAAAGTGACCAGAGAACGGGCTGCTATATTGAAAGCATATATTAATAGATTAAACAGATACAAAAACAATGACGAGGAGGTTTCTGTGGCTTTAGACAGAGCATGTTTAAACAAAGGTTATCTTTTAGGGCGGTTGTTCGCTGTTTTCGAAAAAATCCAGCAGGACACGCATCCGGGACTGAATGCAACCATTACAGACAGATTTTATGGTGCCGCATCAACAAATCCGACAACGGTTTTTACGCAATTGATGAGATTAAACCGTCATCATATGAGCAGTTATGAAAACCAGGGATTAAAAATTTCCAGAGAAAAAGAAATCGGTGAAATTATGAATGCACTGGATTCTTTTCCCAATCATCTTGATTTAACCGGACAGTCGTATTTTGCTCTGGGGTATTATCATGAGAGGCAAAGTTTTTATTCATCGTCAAATAAATCTGAGAATACAGAAGGAGATAAATAATTATGGAAAAATTAGAGAAACGCTATGATTTTGTATTGTTTTTTGATGTAAAAGACGGAAATCCCAACGGTGATCCCGATGCCGGGAATTTGCCGCGTATCGATGCGGAAACAGGACACGGTATTGTGACCGATGTTTGTCTGAAACGAAAGATTCGCAATTATGTACAGATGACCAAAGGGCAGGAAGCAGGTTATGATATTTTCGTAAAGGAGAAGGCTGTTCTCAATAAAGAAATCGATACTGTATATGCGGAGTTAGAAATAGACGCAAACGCCAAAAAACCGGCAAAAGGAGATTTGATAGAAAAAGGACGTGCTGGAATGTGTCGGAAGTTCTTTGATATCCGTACATTTGGGGCTGTATTAAGTACCGGTGCAAATGCGGGTCAGGTCAGGGGGCCTGTTCAATTAACTTTTGCTCGTTCTGTTGAACCGATTGTTTCTTTCGAACACAGTATTACCAGAATGGCTGTTACAAAGGAGGAAGATATTGAGAAGGAACGGACAATAGGACGAAAATATACTGTTCCTTACGGACTTTATAAAGCACACGGTTTTGTATCTCCGCATTTTGCTTCAAGTACCGGATTTTCAAAAGAAGATTTAGATTTGCTATGGGAGGCATTAGTTCAAATGTTTGAAGTTGACAGGTCTGCCGCACGCGGTCTGATGACAACAAGAAGGCTTGTTGTCTTTGAACATAATTCTGCTTTGGGGTCAAAGCCTGCCGATGAATTGTTTAACCGAGTAGAAGTCAGACACACCGGG
>JAHLFV010000079.1 GCA_018883625.1 Candidatus Treponema excrementipullorum | reverse complement strand
GTTTCTTACCGTGAAACTAAGTGTTTCTTACCGTGAAACTAAGTGTTTCATACTGTGGAACTGAGGTTTCTTACTGTGAAACTAAGTGTTTCTTACCGTGAAACTAAGTGTTTCTTACCGTGAAACTAACTGTTTCTTACCGTGAAACTAAGTGTTTCTTGCCGTGAAACTAAATGTTTCTTATCTGTAAAACTAACTGAAACTTCTGGAATAGCTTTATCTACTGCCAGCTTTAGTATGAGCCAACAGGATTTTCCAAAACTTCATTCTAACAGAACGGCTCATTCAGGGAGATTTTCTTTCCCGGAACATAAACCAAAAGAAGAGCTCTTCTTATCGGGCTAACTTTTCAATCGTTTCCATAGGGAGCTGCATATACCGTGCTATAGTTTCCAAACAGATATTGTCTTTTGGCTAGGTACTGTAATAACGCCCGTAATCTGGGATCTTGTGCCTTCTCAAACGCACTTGTATTATACACGATTTTCACTTGCCCGTCATCAATCATCGAGGGGTTTATCTTTGGGTAGAAACGGTGATTTATGTACTGATTATCAGATGCTACTAACCAACAAAGTATCTTCTCTTCCAAAACAAGTCCTTTTATTGTACAGTAGTTTTATGAAAATCATTATTTCTCCGGCAAAAAATATGTCCATGAAAGCGGATTCACTGGAACCGGCAAGTTTACCTGTTTTTCTCGATAAAGCACAAGTTCTTGTGCAGTACCTTAAATCCCTTTCCTTCCCGGAACTGAAAACTCTTCTTGCCTGTAACGACGAACTTACTCGTCTTAACTATGAGCGGTACCGTACAATAAATCTTTCGGAAAATACAAATCCGGCTTTGGTCACCTATGAAGGCATACAATATAAATATATGGCTCCTCGGGTTTTTACCTATGATTACTTTGACTATGCACAAAAACATCTGCGCATACTTTCCGGTTTGTACGGAGTGTTAAAACCCTTAGACGGTATAGTTCCTTATCGGTTGGAAATGCAGACAAAGCTGAAAACAGACTTTTGCAAAAATCTTTACGACTTCTGGGGTGCAGATATCTACAAAAACCTTACCTTAGACGATGACGACGCCTCCTCCAAAGTGATTTTGAACCTTGCCTCAGAAGAATATGCAAAAGCGGTACGAAAATTCGTAAAACCTACAGATACTTTTATTACCTGTACTTTTGCCGAGCAGGTTAACGGCTCATTAAAAGAAAAAGGTGTCTACGTAAAAATGGCTCGGGGAGAAATGGTTCGGTTTATGGCAGAAAACAACATAACCAAATCGGAAGACATTAAAGCTTTTACCGGTTTGGGCTACCGATTTTCTCGGGAATTTTCCCAAGACAACCGCTTTGTCTTTGTCAGGTAACCCCTTCTTAAAAGTCAATAATCTCCTCTTGTGTATCAAAATAATATCCTGTATAGTGGGTTCATGTTTAAAACAAAATCTTTAGTATTATATAAAAATCAACCGGCACTTCTTCAAGAAGTTTCTACGGATAAATATACAATACTTTACTGTACGGCTCTTCCCTCTCCCGGAGGAAAGCCCGCTCAGTTTACCACGCAAAAAGTCAGAGAAAAAGACATAGAGCTTTTGTTTGAAACTACCTCCGGCGAAAAGACTCTGCTGGTACAGTTGTTGCAAGTTACGGAAGATGCAAAAGCCATGCAGGAGCGCATAGAGCCTATATACGAATTACTTTCGGAGGACGAGGACTCTTTTACTACCCCTGTTTCCTTTGCGGATTTGCAGGATTATACTGACGTGAAAACTGCCCAAGACAGTTGGCTTTTATATAAAGCCTTAAAAAACACATTGTTTTTCACTGAACAGGCTCCTCTCTCTTTTATGTTGCAAACAAAAGAGGTTATTGCCCGACAGGAAGAAAAAAACAGGGCAAAAGAGGCGGAATTGGAAAACAGAAGTGCTTTTATACAACGCCTCAAAGCAAAAAAACTGAATTTGCCGGCGGACGCCCAACTAATGCAAGATGTAGAAGCCTTGGCTTTGGGACAGAGCGATAAATCCAAAACTATGAAAGAAGCAGGCTTTACCGAAACACCGGAAAAAGCCCATAAATTGCTTTTAGACACCGGTGTATGGACCGTTACAAAAAATCCCTATCCTACCCGGTGGGGGCTCTCTACTCAGTCCGCTACCCAGCGTCTTGCTCCGCCGCCGGAAGAAGAACGTATTACCTTGGAACAGGAAGCCTACGCTATAGATAACCAATGGAGTACAGACCCTGACGACGCTATCGCTTTTGACGGACAGTATGTATGGGTTCACATTGCAGACCCGGCTTCCAGCGTCTATCCCGATTCTCCCATAGATATTGCCGCCCGACATCGGGGTGCAACTCTGTACATACCGGAAGGAGCTGTACGAATGCTGGCGGAAGATTCCTTAGAGGATTATGCCTTAGGACTTACCCCTCTGTCCCGGGCTCTGTCCTTTTGCATAGAACTGGATGAAAACGGTGCCGTTCTTTCCTGCAAAGTGTTAAAAACTTTGGTAAAGGTCAAACGGTATACTTACGAAGAAGCAGATATTCAAAAAGACAGCCCCCAGTTGGCGCCTTTGTATGCCATAGCCCGAAGGAATGAACAACGGCGATTAAAAGCGGGTGCCGTATCCATTACCTTACCGGAAGTCCATATTTCCGTCACCGACGGTATAGTAAACATTTCTCCCGCCCTTTCTTGGGAATCTAACAACGTGGTACGGGAATTTATGCTTTTGGCAGGGGAAGCTGTTGCTAAATTTGCCTTCAAAAACGGCATACCATTTCCCTTTGTCAGTCAGGAAAAACCTGATTTACCGACAAATATTTTAGACGGATATGCGGGACAATACCAGTTACGTCGATGTATGCGTAGCCGCAGTTTAGGTGTAACTCCCATGCAGCACGCCGGCTTGGGACTGGGAATGTACACCCAAGTAACAAGTCCTCTCCGCAGATATAGCGATTTGGTGGCTCACCAGCAACTGCGGGCATTTATAGACGGAAGACCGCTTTTGAACAAGGACACTATGTTGGAAAGAATTGCTGCCGGCGATGCTGCTGCCGGGGCTTCTGTAAAAGCCGAAAGAAAAAGTAATCTGCACTGGACCTTGGTTTATTTGACTCAAAATCCCCAGTGGGAAGGTGACGCTGTAGTTGTAGAGCTTAAGGGCAAACAGGCTTTGTGTCTTATTCCTTCTTTGGCACAGGAAACACTTTTAACACCCTCTCGGACTGTTGCTTTAAACGATACTATCAAGGTCAGAGCAGGAAATATAGATATACCTACCCTGTCGGTAAATTTTATATCTTTGTAAAACAGTAACAGAAGCCTCTTCCTGATTTTTATGCTCTTTATTGTTTCTTTTTTAAATATGTGTTATAATCATGGTGGTTTACGTAAAACAATTTTATAAGGGTAAAACATGATTTATACAGATACAAGAGATTCTTCTGTTCAGGTGAATTTTAAAACTGCCGTAGTAAACGGAATGAATTCTTCTACCGGAGGACTGTACATACCGGTGGAATATCCTACACTTCCTAAATCTCTTTTAAACCGAACCAGCGAACCTTCTTTCAGAGAAATAGCTTTTGAATCTGCAAAGCCCTTTGTGGGTCAAGAAATTCCCCAAGGTGATTTGCAGGAAATAATTATTGATGCTTATCCTTTTAATGCTCAGGTTGTTCCTGTAGATTTAAAAACATATATTTTAGAGCTTTTCCACGGTCCTACCTGTGCCTTTAAGGACTTCGGCGCCCGTTTTATGGCTCGGGTTATGTCTTACTTTAACAAAGATGAAGAGCAACCTCTCCACATTTTGGTTGCTACTTCTGGAGATACCGGAAGCGCCGTAGGAAGTGCTTTTCACAATGTGCCGGGACTTGACGTTACCATTTTGTATCCTGAAGGAAAAATCAGTCCTTTGCAGGAAAAACAGTTGTCAACTTTTACCGGAAACGTCAGAGCTCTTCGGGTAAAGGGTACTTTTGACGATTGTCAAAAATTGGTAAAAACAGCTTTTACGGATTCCGATTTACGGAGCAGATTCCGTCTGTCTTCTGCCAATTCCATAAATATTTCCCGGCTGTTGCCTCAAAGTTTTTATTACACCTACGCCTCTTTGGTAGCACGGTATAGAAGTCCTCGGGATAACAAAATCGACAATCCTGATATAATTTTTATCGTACCTTCTGGAAACTTCGGCAACCTTACTTCCGGTTTGATTGCCCAAAAGATGGGCGCCCCTATTACAGGTTTTGTAGCTGCTACTAATTCCAACAGAACCGTACCGGATTGGGTAGCTACCGGTGACTATAAACCACGTCCTTCTGTTGCCACCCTTTCTAATGCCATGGATGTGGGAGCTCCCAGCAATTTTGAGAGAATGGTTTCCATGTACACCTTAAGTCAGTTGAAGCAAATTATGGCTTCCTACTGGTTGGATGATGAAGGAACATTAAAAGCTATCAAAAACTGTAATCGCAGTACGGGATATATCATCGATCCCCATGGAGCTGTTGGTTGGCAGGCTTGGAAAGACATTAGAAGCGTTTCTATGGAAAATCTGATGGCAGGCATTACCGGAAATCCCGAAAAACCAGGACTGACTCCCTCTTTACCTCAATGGGCAGATAAAGTAAAAACAAGTGCTTTGGGAATAATTTTGGAAACTGCCCATCCTGCAAAGTTTGGAGCAACTGTTTATGACGCTATCGGAAGGGAGCCACCCCTGCCCGACAGATTGGAAAGAGTACTGCGTCTCCCGGACTGCTCCGTGGCCATGGGAAAGGACTACGCTTCTTTCAAAGAATGGCTTGTAGAAAATCTGTAGACTTTTACAGTCGTTCGTAGGCTATACGGGGAGTTCCGTCTGCTACGTAAATTGTACCGCAAGGGGTAAAACCGTATTTAGCTAAAGCATGTTGCATAATGGAGTTGTCTTTGTGGGTATCGATCCTCAGATGAGTGATTTTTCCCTGACAAAATTCCAAAGCTTCTGCAAAAATGCCTTTCTCTTTTGTTCTCCCTGCAATCCGGTGAATTACTCCGTATTCAGTGTCAGATAGCCACTTCCCGTTTTCAATATACCGATAGGTGGGATCTTCCCCTACCTTAAAAAAGAAGACGCCACACGGTTTACTTTCCCGTTGGATCACAAAAAGGCAATTCTCTTTTATATCATCTGTGACTCTGCCCTTACTGGGATATCCGTTTCTCCACTGGCTAGGATTTCCGTTTTGTCCCATAAAAACCCGGGCTTCGTCATAAATGTCTAAAATAGTTTCTAAGTCTGAAAGCAGTGCCTGTCGTATCATGTTTACATTTTGTCGTATTGTTGCACTTCATCATTAAGATGAACTATTTCTACTCCGGCCTGTTGAAACATAGCCAGTGAGTCTGCACTATCGTGATATCGTTTTTCGCACACGACCCGTTTTATGCCACAGTTGATAATCAACATGGCACAGGTTCTGCAGGGAGTCATTTTACAGTACAAAGTCGCACCGTCTATCGAAATACCGTTCTTTGCCGCCTGACAAATGGCGTTTTGCTCTGCATGCACCGTACGGACACAATGTTGTGTAACAGTACCGTCTTCATGAACCATTTTTTTTAACTGGTGGCCAACTTCATCACAGTGAGGTAATCCTGCCGGAGAGCCCACATAACCGGTAACAAGAATGCGGTTGTTTTTTGTAATAACACAACCGGAACGACCTCGGTCACAGGTAGCCCTTTTGGCTACTGTCCTGCATATTTCCATGAAATATTCATCCCAAGAGGGACGAGTATAAACTTCCTGACTGTCTGACATGGTTTGATTTTAATATAAGGAAAACATAATGTCAAACAGATGTTTTATCAATTATAAAAATCTAAAATCTAAAAAATAAACAAAAAGATGAAACATTGGTTTCTTCTATGGGATGTAATTT
>JAHLFV010000078.1 GCA_018883625.1 Candidatus Treponema excrementipullorum | reverse complement strand
GATAAGCATAAGGTGATTATCGGTACCGTTGGTTTGTACTTTCATTCCTAAGTTCATACATTCCTGAGCCAAAGTGGAAGCATTTTCCTGTACTTTATGAGCGTACTTTCGGTATGCTTCGGTACGGGCTTCCTTAAAAGCGATTGCTTTTGCTGCCATAACATGGGGCAGGGGACCGCCTAGAGCTAAAGGACAGCCTTTGTTTACGCTGTCTGCAAACTCCTTTTTGCAGAGAATCAAAGCACCTCGGGGACCTCGCAGGGTTTTGTGAGTAGTAGTGGTAACTACATGAGCCCATTCTACAGGATTATTTTCTCCTGTAAAGACTTTTCCCGCCACTAAACCGGAAAAATGTGCCATGTCTACCATCAAAACAGCTCCGCATTTATCTGCAATCTCTCGGAAACGCTTAAAATTGATAACTCTGGGGTATGCAGAATATCCTGCCAAAAGGATAAGAGGTTTGGTTTCCATGGCAAGTTTTTCTATTTCATCATAATCCAACAATCCCGTTTCTTTGTTCACAGTATAAGAGTAAGCGTCAAACATTCGGGCTGAAAGATTTTGGCGATAGCCGTGGGTCAAATGTCCGCCGGAATAGTAGTCCAAACCAAGGAGTTTTTGATTACCCAGCTTGTGCCGTAACTCCGCCCACTGCTGGTCTGTAAGGTGTGACAAATTTGTCTCTTCTAACTTTTCCAACTCCGGCATTTCTATACAGTGGTTAAGAATTGCCCAGTAGGCAACCAGGTTAGCATCTGCTCCAGAATGGGGCTGAACGTATGCGTGTTCTGCACCGAAAAGTTCTTTTGCTTCTTCGGCTGCAATACTTTCAATAGCGTCTACATTTTCACAGCCACCGTAATATCTGTGTTCAGGATATCCTTCTGCGTATTTGTCTGTCAACAAATTGCCCATAGCTGCCTGAGTGTTGAGAGAACAATAGTTTTCGCTGGCGATCAGTTTTAGATGGGCTCTTTGTGTTGCCAATTCTTTGACGATAGTTGAAGCTATGTCCGGTCCCACTTCTGCTACTTTTTGTAAATTTGCCACGTAAGCAACCATAGAAGGATTGATTCTATCCGGAGTTACGGATAATAGGTAATTTTGTAAAGGTGAAGACATGTTTTCTCCTAAAATGATGATTTAGCCCAGGCGTGCGACTTTTTTTTGAACTTCATGATGGTTGATTCCATCTTAACGCCAGAAGATATTTTATAGTACATCTTATAGTGTAAAAAAACAAGAGAAAAACAAAAAAAAGGGCCGAACCTTTGGAGTTTAAAATTTTCAAAAGGTCAGCCCGATTACATACTTTTACCAAAACTAATATGTCAACACACCTTGGTCTTTGAGTATCTCAAAAACATTGTCAGATCCTAACCAGTGGGCTGCTCCAGCAAAAATAAAGTAGGTTTTATTCGGAGTGTTTAGCAATTCTTTTATCGTATTAGCCCAGTTTTTATTTCTGTTTTTATATATCATGTCTGCATAATCATCGAAAAAATCCGTACGCAATCCGGCAATACCTTCTCCCATATCCAGTATTTTAGAAATTGAACCTACAGCTTTCCTGTCATCGTTGTAATAAGCGTTTACAAGTGTTTCAATCAGTTCAGAATCATCACAGTCTTCTGCCATCAAGGATTGTATAGTAGATTTCAGAAGAATCATTTGTTCTTCTCTGGTGCCGAAAGATAAAATATTCAGCTGAGTTTCCAAAGTATCCAGTCCCTGTACCTGTCTTTGAGAATCCATAGCTCTTTGATACAACATAAAATCAATTCCCTCTTCGGCAGAATATTTTTGGGTATTGATGGGATCGGAAGACAACGTATTAAGTAAAATCCACGGGGGCATAATGAGCGTGGCATAGAGAACAATTTCATTGGAAGTATCCATTGTTGTGGTTAGATAGTTTATCAGAAAATCTGTCTCTGCGTCTGTTAAACTATCTGTAATGGGAATGGGCTTTCCTTCTTCGTCGAAGAGAACACTGGTTTCGATTTTTTTTGCCATTTCTACCGGCAAATTGTTGAAAATGTCTTCCAAAGATAACTCTGCATAGATTTCATCTGCACTGTCAAAATATTCCAACACTGTATTTTGCAATGGAATCTCCCCGACTTTCCCGAAATGGATAGTACCCAAGACATATATAGTGGTTCCGTTGGGGGAGTGGATTTTCCAAAACATTCTTTCCGGTTGTTCCTCAAGGATTGCTTTTGAATCTTTCGGGACAGATGAACAACCAAAAAGGAGGTTTATTACTAGCAGAAAAAAAAGGACAGTTTTTTTCATATCACTACCCTATTAATACTGTTCTATTACCTGCAAAGACTTGAACTGCACATCTCTGATTTTTGATGATTTGAGAATTTTTCTGTTAATAATTTTTTTTATTTCGGTACATCGCTTGTCTTCGTTTTGAGGTTTCAGGTCTTCTACAGTCAACCGGGAGAAATATCGCCGC
Source organism: Candidatus Treponema excrementipullorum (assembly GCA_018883625.1). Taxonomy (GTDB): domain Bacteria; phylum Spirochaetota; class Spirochaetia; order Treponematales; family Treponemataceae; genus Treponema_F; species Treponema_F excrementipullorum. The sequence continues at coordinate 5,038 of JAHLFV010000078.1, read as the reverse complement.
AAGACGGAAACAATTTCAACCTGTCGCTGCGTTATTTCTGTTGAAGCAACCTTATCACCGACTTTGTATCCGATAACTACATCCACGATAACACTTGCAGGAACGGGGTCAACTGTTCTTGTAGAAATTTGTCCCAAAGAAGTGTACCAATCCAATACCTCTCTCTTTCCCACGTATTCTTCTGAAATAGGGATATATTGTTGACTAGCGGTATTTGAAGCACAACTGAACAATAAAACGGAAAAAATAACTGCTAATAAACCTGCTACAAAGGTTCTTGTTTTCATATTTCCCCTCCGGGAGATAGTATATCATGTCCTTTTGTGTTTGAACAGACACGGCAGAAAATAAATTACCAGGATGTCAAAACAAAACCTGCATCAACCAATCGGTCAATAATACCGTCTTCCTGTAGTATAAGAGATAGGTCAGTAAATATAAAAAAAGTTTTGTTTTTTTCTTGGACTAAGTTCATTATGGTTTGTGTCCATAAGTCAACTCTTTCGGTAAAAGCTGCATCAATATAGTGCCGGCTTCCCGTTGTTGTGTAAAAATCTGCCCTGTCGGTTTGTATGGTTTGGAGTATTTCTTTTATGGAAGGTGTGTCATTGGAAAGATAAGCCTCTTCCAATAATTTTAGTGTGTTCCCTGCACTCTCGTGCTTGTAAAGTTGCATAGCTGCTTTTAAAACAGACAGCTGTTCCTCAAATGTCCCGAAAGACAATGACTCAGCCTGTTTTTCTGTATTCCATATTGATGTGATATGTTTACCCGTGGCTTGGGCCAAATAAAATAGCACCATATCGGGAGAATCGTTGGGTTCGTAACCGAAAAAACGATGATTATAGGTATTCAGAAGAAACGTCCAGTACCACGGTGGGAAAACGATGGTACTGAAATACTGTTCTCGGGTGTAGTCTTTTCCCAGCTTCCACTGAATAATTTCCTGTAAGATTTTATTTTCCTGAATATTTAAAAATCCGGTAATGGGAAGATAGTACCCTTGAGGTCCCAGAACCAAGGTTTCCTTTATTTTTTGTGTTAGTTCGTCGCTTTTATTTAAATCTTCAAAGTTTAAATCTGTGAAAACTTCATGGGATTTTGAAAAATATTCCATTACCGAAAATTCCACTTGAGACAAATTTTCGCTTCCGAGAAACAGTGAATCAATTTGGGGCGTTCCCAAAAGATAAATTATAGTTTCCTTTTCAGGTGAACTTTGAGAGGTGTTTCCGCTACGGTTGGTGGTATCCTGTTCCGATTCTGAACCGGTATCCGTCGGAGGATATAAATTAATGTCCGCCGGACCAATAGAATTATAGTCCGCCGGACCAATAGACTTATAGTCCGCCGGACCAATAGAATTATAGTCCGCCGGGACTTCAATTTTCCAAAGAAATCTTTCTTTTTGCGGAATAATTTTGATCTGCCGAGGCGACGGTATTTCTTGGCTATGGGAGAGGGAAGAAAGATTGTCGGCGGTCCGGCATCCCATACAAAAAAGCAAAACAAACAAAGAAACAGAAAAAAAACTTTTCTTCATACCCTTTTATATCACAGGGAATGAGAAAGGTAAATCGGGTATATTCTGCATCTTGCTGAACATGGAAATTTTTCTGCAAGCTCCAGGTTTTATACAGATGGGCCTACTGTAATCGGCCTTTTTTTTGTTCTACTAGTATTTTTTACCGCAAAACGTTAAAATACGCTAAATGCATAGTGTGTATGGATGCAAGAATAGGAGTAGTTTGTGGCAGAAAGTGAAAAACTCATTGTTCGGGGTGCTCGGGAGCATAATTTAAAAAATATCGATGTAGAAGTTCCCCGCAATAAACTTGTTGTTGTATCCGGGTTGTCCGGCTCTGGAAAAAGTTCTTTGGCTTTCGACACGATTTTTGCTGAAGGGCAACGTCGATACATGGAAAGCCTGTCTTCTTACGCCCGACAATTTTTGGGCAGAATGGATAAGCCGGATATCGATTATATAGAAGGTTTATCACCGGCCATTTCAATAGAACAGAAAACAACCCATCGGAATCCCCGATCAACAGTGGGAACCGTTACCGAAATCTATGACTATTACCGATTGCTCTACGCCAGAATCGGTGTGCCCCATTGTCCTCAGTGCGGACGGGAAATAAAAGAGCAGTCTACAGACCAAATTATCGATACAGTTATGGCTTGGGAAGAAGGTTCCCGTATCCAAGTATTGGCTCCCGTTATTCACGGTAAAAAAGGAGAACACAGCAAAATCTTTGAGGATGCAAAAAAATCCGGTTTTGTGCGGGCTCGGGTAGACGGTTTGATGGTCAATTTGGAAGATTCCGTAAAACTGGACAAGCAAAAAAAACATTCCATCGAACTAGTTATAGACAGAATTGTGGTTAATGCTGACAGCCGCAAACGTGTTGCTGCTTCTATTGAAACAGCGTTGCAAATAGCCAACGGTATAACCATTGTTACCCGCCGGGAAGGAGACCAGGATGTGGAATATTTTTTCTCCCAGAAAAACTCCTGCCCCGACTGCGGTATCTCTATGCCGGAATTAGAACCCCGACTTTTTTCTTTTAACAATCCCTTTGGTGCATGTCCCGAATGCACCGGTTTGGGAGAAAAGCAAGAGTTTGACATAGATTTGATTATTCCCGATAAAACAAAATCCTTTGAGGATGGTGGTATTATTCCGTACAATCCCGATTCCGCTTGGAACAGAGTTCGCTTTCAAGCTTTGGCAGAAACCTACGGTTTTTCCCTGTCTCAAAGTTATGAATCTTTAACGGAAGAGCAGCAACATATTTTATTTTACGGTTCACCGGATCCCATTAAATTTGTGTACCACAAACAAAGCGGAGAAGGGCATTCTGTCTACAATCAAAAGTGGATAGGAATTTTTGCGGATTTAAAGCGTCGATATAACGAAACATATTCCAATGCTCAGCGGGAAAACCTTGAAAAATTCATGAGTCACAAAGTATGTCTTCTTTGTGGCGGAAAGCGTCTTAAAAAAGAAGCATTGGCTATAACCGTAGGCGGAAAAAATATTTATGATTTGACAAAACTTTCCGTAGGTGAATCAATAGATTTTTTTAACAATCTTGTTCTCACTGAATCAGAAGAAATGATAGCAAAGCAAATACGGAAAGAAATACAAGACCGTCTTGGCTTCATGAAAAATGTGGGACTGGATTATTTGACCCTTGAACGTCAGGCAGCAACCTTGTCCGGAGGAGAAGCTCAGCGAATTCGTTTGGCAACACAAATCGGTTCCAGCTTAATGGGTGTTTTGTACATTTTGGACGAACCTTCCATCGGTTTGCATCAGCGAGACAATCAGCGGCTGATCGACACCCTGACATATTTGCGTGATATCGGAAATACCTTGATTGTAGTAGAACATGATGAGCAAACTTTGAGAACTGCCGACTGGATTGTGGATCTTGGTCCGGGTGCGGGAGTTCACGGTGGACAAGTTGTGGCTTCCGGTACGCCGGAACAGGTTATGAAGGTACCTGAAAGTCTTACCGGCCAGTATTTAGCCGGTACTTTGACTATGGAAATTCCCCCAAAGAGACGGGTAGGAAACGGACACTATATCAGCATAAAGGGAGTTACCGAGCATAATCTTAAGAATATTTCCGTAGATATACCTCTGGGAGTATTTACCTGTATTACCGGTGTTTCCGGTTCTGGAAAGTCTACTTTGCTCAGCGATGTATTTTTTCCTGCTGTTTCCAATAAGGTCATGCGGAGCAATCTGCCTGTGGGTGCATTTAAAGAAATAACCGGACTCGAACATATCGACAAAGTGATCAACATCGATCAAAGCCCCATCGGACGGACACCACGGTCAAATCCGGCAACCTATGTAGGTGTTTTTGACGGTATCCGGGAATTGTTTGCCAGTTTACCTGACTCAAAGGCCCGAGGATACAAATCCGGCCGTTTCAGTTTTAACGTAAAAGGCGGACGGTGTGAGCACTGCCAAGGTGCAGGAACCATAACTATTGAAATGAATTTTTTGCCGGATGTGTATATTCCCTGTGAAGTGTGTCATGGAGCCCGTTTTAATCAGGAAACATTGGATATTCGATATAAGGGAAAAAATATAGCTGACGTTTTGGACATGACCATAGAAGAGGCTGCAGAATTTTTTGCTCACATTCCTCATATCGCCCGTAAATTGGAGACGTTGCTTTCTGTCGGTTTGGGCTATATACAAATGGGACAGTCTGCTTTAACATTGTCCGGGGGAGAGGCTCAGCGAGTAAAACTAGCCAACGAGTTGGCTCGTCGTTCTACGGGAAAAACCTTGTATATTTTGGATGAGCCTACGACCGGTTTACACTTTGCCGACGTAAAGCAGTTGATGGAAGTTATTCAGCGGTTAGTCGACCAGGGTAATTCCGTCGTTATGATTGAACACAACCTTGACGTTATTCTACAGGCAGATCATATAATCGATTTGGGGCCGGAAGGTGGTTTCAGAGGGGGATCCATCGTTGCCGTGGGAACGCCGGAAGAAGTTGCTCAATGTAAAGATTCGTATACGGGATATTACATAAAAGAAATGTTGGATCGCAAAAAAGGAATGTAAGTTTCGGTGGGATTCTGTACGGGAAATGTAAAAAAAACAATTTTTCTCCTGATTGCTTTTTTTTCCGGTGTATTTTTGTGGGCACAAAGTGAAGAAACCCAGATTTTCATAGAAAGTGCCCGAACTACATCTTATTACACAGATGAAAAAACAGAAGATGAAATAATTCTTTTGGTAGACAATGTAGTAATTTCTATTGTTCAGGATTCCGTTGAAAACAAAATCGTTGCAGACACCGTCAACTACAACAGAACTAAAAATATGGTGTACGCTTCAGGTAATGTAAAATTGACAAGAATTACCGGTAGCAACACTTCTGGGGAAAGTAAAGAAGAATTTAGTATAGAAAGTCTGATTTTTAATGTAGAGACCGGAGAAGGAATTTTTGACGGAGGAACGATAAAACAACTTGCCGAAAAAGCAACTACCGGTTCTACCATGCAT
>JAHLFV010000077.1 GCA_018883625.1 Candidatus Treponema excrementipullorum | reverse complement strand
ATCTTTTACTGTCTTAATCATCACTTACTCCTTCTTACGGCTGAAAGAAAAATCTTTCCACACCATTGTATAAACTATAACAATAAACTAACGAAAAGTAAAGGCATTATTTTTTTGATATTAAAACTCTTTCTACTTCTTCTATTACTTCGTCCGGTGTAGAAGCTCCGGCAGTCAATGCTATTTTTTTCAAAGAAAAAAACTCAGGGGGAATTTCATCTGCTGTTTCTATAAGAGTAGCTATGGAAAAATATTTCTGGGCAGACAACAACAGGCGCCTTGTATTTGCAGAGTTTTTTCCACCGATTATAAGGACTCCATCAGCTTTACCTTTTAAATCCGCCAAAGCTTTTTGTCTTTCCATAGTTGCAGGACAAATAGTATTCATTACTTCCAAAGTGGGTATCTTTTTTTGTAAAATCTCCGCTATGGCATCGAATTCCATAGGACTGAAAGTAGTTTGACTGATCAACACAGCCTTTACTGAAGGCTCTATAAAACCTATTACATCTTCAGCTTCTTTTCTGTTTTCAATTACAAAATATCTTCCATTTTCCCGAGCTGCTTCTTCGGCATATCCCACAATACCGGTAATTTCACCGTGATTTTTATCGCCTGCAAGAAAAACGGTATATCCCAAAGAGGTGTATTTGGCAGCTCTTTTCTGACTTGCCCGTACCAGAGGGCAGGTGGCATCTATGACAGAACTACCATGGCTTTTTATCTCTTCTATTTTTTGTGGCGGAACCCCGTGAGCACGGATAACCACGATATCTTTTTCCTGTAAGTTTTTTATTTGGCTATCAGACAGAACTTTTATTCCTTGGTTGGCCAACATATCTAGGGCGATCTGATTGTGAATAAGAGGTCCTAACGTCCACACTTGACAAGACTTATGTTCTTCCAGTGCTAATTTTGCCATTTCAACAGCTTTCCGGACACCCATGCAGTATCCTAAAATATCTGCCCGGATTATTTCCGGGATAATCTTTTGCCGGGAATTCATACTCACAGTGTACAAAAAAAAACCGTCTCTGTCATGCAGAAACGGTTTTTTTATAAGAAAAATCAAAATAGCTACTTATTTTCCGGGGAAATCTACAATAGTTCCTTCGGCAGCAATACTTTTCACTTCATCAGAAGGTTTCCAATTTTTTCTTGTTATTGACAGGAAGGCACTTGTTATCATGATAGTTGAGTAAGCACTGGAAACCATACCTATCATCAAGGCAATGGCAAAGTCATGAATACTGCCAGAAGTAAAGATAACCAAAGCAGCAACAGCCAACATAGTGGTAACTGTTGTGATCATGGTACGACCGAAACATTCTGTTTGAGAAATATCGATAATATCCATAAACTTCTTGGTATTTATCTTTTTGACGTTTTCACGAACACGGTCCAAAACAACAACAGTGTCGTTGATACCGTAACCTAAAATAGTAAGAATTGCAGCCAAACTTGTTGTACTGAATTCCATTTGAGTCCAAGCAATGAAAGCGATAATAATCAATGCATCGTGAATGATGGCAATGACAGATGCTAAAGCAAAGTCCCACTTAAATCGAATCGTTGCATAGATCCAAATCAAAAAGAGAGCAGCAACAACAAGAATAACAGACTGCATTATCAAGGACTGAGAATACTGAGCTCCGATAAAATCGGTTTTAATGATGGCAATATTCTCTTCTCCGAAAGCCTGTGATAACGCAAAGTTCAGGTTTTCTTGCATTCCGGCACTACCTTGGGCAATATTTACGTTGTCAGTTGCACCGATACGGATTTGGAAAACTTCGGAAGCACCTTCACCGGCAATTTTAACGGAAACATCTTCCAAAGAACTTAAAGCATCACGAACAGCTTCTACATCTGCCAACTGCCCCTTTTCACCGGAAAAAAGACGATATACAGTGCTTGACAATACCGGAGAAGAAGCAGAGTTAACAAAAAGTCCTGTTGTCAGTGCCTGGGGGGCAACAGCCACAGCCGTAAGCCCTGCAACTTCCGACATGGCAGATGACAATTCTCCGACAGTTTTGTACTGGTCAAAGGGATATACCCTTGTTTCGTTTTCTGCGCCCACACCACTGATAACAAGGCTTACATCGGCAGAGTTTACTTCAACGGAAACAGTGGCGGCTCCGTTATAGGATAATTCCATAGCAGCGGGAACGATCCGTACTTCAGAAACCAATCCCGGCTTAAAATCGATACCAAAGTTGATTCCCTTTGTCAAAATAGGAAACAATCCGCTTAAAATAAGCACAGAACTCACCACTACGGCAGGGATAACATATTTACTGAAACGAATAACTTTTTTCATTATTTAGCCCTCCAACTGATGCTGACATGCTTCTTTCTCATTACTTCCGTTCCGAAATCAAACATTAACCGAGATACCACGAGAGCCGTAAATACCGAAGAAACAACACCTATAGCTAAGCTGACTGCAAATCCCTGGATGGGCCCAGAACCTAGCTGTGAAAGGAACATTGCGGCTATAAAGGTTGTAATATTTGAGTCCATGATTGCCCAAAATGCGTTATCAAAACCGGCTTGTATTGCAGCAGCACGGCTCTTACCCAATCGCAATTCTTCCTTAATTCGTTCAAAAATAATTACATTAGCGTCTACAGCCATACCGATGGTCAAAATCATACCTGCAATACTGGGCAAAGTCAAAGTCAGGTTAAATGCGGAAAGAATACTGAACATAATGTACAAGTTGAGAATCTGTGCCACAATGGCGTTGATACCTGCCCCTTTATACCAAATCAGCATAAAAATCATAACTGCCAACAAACCGTACATCAAAGCATTAACACCTTGAGCAATAGCCTGATCGCCCAAAGAGGCACCAACAACTTGCTGACTTTCAACAGAGAGAGGCACATTTAACCAAGCAGTTTGCAAAACTTTTTTGATATTTTGTGCTTCCTCCAAACCAAAACCGGACAAAGCAACCTGGCCACCGGTGATAGGTTCGTTGATACGGGCGTATGATTTTACTTTGTCGTCAGATACAATGGCAAGGCTCTCGCCGGTGTGAGCTGTGGTAAAATCAGCAAAGATTTGAACACCTTCACCTTCAAGAATAAAGTTGACCTGTGGACGACCTGTATAATCGGAACCGATCTCTGCAGATTTAATATATTTTCCTTCCAAAGCTACTTCTTTCTTTACCACAAGATATCCAATTCTTTCATCAAGACCGTAAGCATCTTTTTGGTAAATACCCATTACTTCGCAGTCTTCGGGAATAATACCGGGATCAATCAATTCACCATTGGCATTAAACGTTCCGGCAGGATTTGACATGTAATAGGTCATAAACTGCTGGGTAGCGGCTGAATCCACAAGACGGAAATTCAAAATACCCTTACCCATAATAATTGAATTGATTCTGTCTGTTTCTGCTGCACCGGGCATTTCAATATAGATTCTATCCACGCCCTGCTGACGAATAACAGGTTCGGTCAATCCGAATTTATCAATGCGACTGGCCAAAGTCTCGATAGTTTGAGCCATGGCTTCTGCTTTAAATGTCTCTGGATCAGTAACGGCACTTCCGGCCTGTTCCATGGCAGCATCCAAATCAGCTTTGACAATAACACTCATACCGCCGGAAAGATCCAAGCCCAATTTTACAGAGTTATTGTATCTTTCTTTTGCCTTTAAAATACCGTCACGATAATGACCTTCTACAGTATCAACCAACTCATCCCGGGAACCGTAACCGTCTAATACATTCGTCACTGTCATGGGAGAAGGAACTGATTTTCCCATATCCTTGTAATTTTTTGCAGTAACTTTTTCTAACCAAAGATATTCCTCAGGTAAAGCTGCATCTGGTGAAGACTTTGCCAAACTTAAAAGCTCATTAACCGTTGCAGTTGCCTGAACATTTGAATAATCCTTAATTTTTTCAAGGGATCCCAAAGCCAAAGCCTGCATTTCCTTCGGTGTTCGAATATACCAACTTATTGAAGGCCACAGAAACGCAAAACAAAGCCCTAAGACCACAAGAATTAAAAGAAAACGACTTCTTTTACTCATGGAAATAACTCCGATTATTTATTTTCTTCCGAATTTGTTTGTGTACTTTCTTCTTTCTTTTCTTCATCTGCCTTTACAGATTCTGTTTTTGAAGTATCTGCTTTTGCAGACTTTTCAGATTTGTCTGTAATTACAGAAGAAATTGCTGTACGGGCAAACTCGATTTTTGTTCCGTCATCAACTTTCACGATAACAGTACTTTCTCTTGTAGAAGATACTACTCCGTAAATACCACCAATCGTAACAACTTTATCACCTTTTTTAAGTGCTGCAATCATCTTTTCTGTTTCTTTCTGTTTTTTATTCTGAGGTCTGATAATAAAAAAATAAAAGATAAGAATAATTAAACCGAAAGGCAATACAGACATTAATAAAGAACCGGAGGTTGCCGGTGCAGCAGCCTGTAAGAAGGGAATAAAAGACATAATAATCCACCTTAAAATTATAAAATAAGCTCTTTAGAATATCACAGGCGTATAATGTCGTCAAGACAATACAATCTTTACAAATACTATAGAAGATGATATATTGTTAAAAATATATTAAATTATCAAGGGGATAAAAATGGCTTTTAATCTTGAAATGTATCCCATATCTTATTTGGCACAATACGATGCAACTACAAAGACATGGAATGAAAAATGGATAGAAGCTGATTCCATTCCATACAAAGAGCTATTGCACATGGAAGAAAATCAACGTCAGCAAATCTTTCAAAATCGCAATCAATTGGGACTTCCAGCAGTATCCTATACAAGTCAGTATGGTTATGGTGTCTTTGAAGGAATGAAGGCCTATCCGAGAAAAGACGGAAAAATAAGCATTTTCCGTCCTGACAGAAATGCTCAGCGGTTTGCCAACTCTTTGAGAGGGCTGTATTGTCCTGTTTTTCCAGAGGAATTGTATGTAAAAGCTTCTTTGGAATTTATCAGAAAAAATGCAGCACTAGGATATGTTCCAGAGTACGATGCTGGGTGGGAAAAGGATAACTTTGCCTCAGCAAGTGCTGTGTATATGCGTCCGTTTATGAATAGTGAAGCTGCCATCGGAGTTGGAATATCTCATGCTCCCTATGTTATAATTTGTGCCACTACCGTTTCATCCTATTTTAAGGGCGGAAATACAAAGGCAGTAACTACAAACAGAATTCGGGCTACTCCCCACGGAACGGGTTATATAAAATGTGCTTCAAACTATGTAATTTCTGCTCTGGCAAAAAAAGAAGCAGAAGATGCCGGCTACATGGAAGTAATTTATTTGGATGCACAGGAACATAAGTATATTCAGGAAGGTTCATCCTGTAATATATTCTTCCACATGAAAGACGGTACCCTTGTGACACCGGAATTGGGAGATACAATCCTTCCCGGAATAACCCGGTCCAGTGTTATTGACCTAGCTCGACAGGAGGGAGTAACCACAGAAGAACGCCCCATTTCTATTCAGGAAGTTATGAGTGACGCCGTAGGATGTTTTGTAACAGGAACAGCTGCCGGTATCACACCTATAGAGAGTATAACTCACGAAGGTAAAGAAACTGTCTTTAACAACCGTGTACCCGGCGAATTAGGAGAAAAACTACAAAGAATCTTAAAGGGAACCCAGTACGGAGCTCTTGAAGACACAAACAATTGGAACGTTATTGTTTGAACATCATAAAGTAAAGCCCCTCTAAACCATTGAAGTGCACCCCAATTATTGGACACTTTAACAAGCTGATTTTAAGGACTGATTCCTGAATTGTAAAGGGGTCAGTCCTTTTAATTTAACCTTAATTCTCTTTTCATTGTACCAGGATAAATATTCAATC
>JAHLFV010000076.1 GCA_018883625.1 Candidatus Treponema excrementipullorum | reverse complement strand
CTTATCGAAGGACTCATTTTTGAGTGGGGCGTTCATGCATTCACGATAAGTTTACAGGATATTTCTTGCCGTTTTTTAGAACTCTATCCAAGTACCGTTAGTGGTGGCATACCACGTTACTAAAATTGATCCGTTGGATGTTCCATACCAAGATATACTTCCGTCTTTGTTAAGAACGGCTATTTGTGTATTGTTTCGGACCAGTTTTACCGGCAATGATGAAGAGCGCTTGTATACAATTTGTTTCTTTGTACTGCGATTATAAGAGAAAAAAGCGTTTTTTCCTAAGTTTGTATAAATAGTAGCACCGTAAGTGTATACATAAGCGTTTATATCTTCTTCTGAAATTATAAAAAGAGGTGTATTCTTTTTTGCAGCTGTATCATAACTATAGAGCAATGTATTAATTTTATTGTCTTTATCTGTGGTGACAATACCGGTAACTGTTTTATTTGCATAGGTACTGTCAATTGCCATATTAAAGCCTACCAGACCATCAACCGGTAACATAACAGTTTCTTTTGTACGAATATTTACACTAATCACCGGACAAGGAGGATTACTGCTGGAAGATTTTGAAACATATATGTAATCATCCACTAAGACTGCATCCTGAATACCTGTTCCGGAGTAAATTGTTGTTACTTTATCCTCAGCAAGGTTATAGGATTTTACCTGTACGTTGCCGTCAAGGTAGAGAATTGTGTCTTTGTACACCATGACCCGTTCCAGACTGTACTGGGGAGTAAACAGTTTTGTTGTTTCTCCTGAATTGCAATCGAACAAATATACAGGATTCTTTTTGCCTTTTGTCCACAACAAAAGATTGTTTTGATAAACAGTTATGTGTGTAAAGTCCTTGTTTTTGTAAATAACTTGATAATCCTGATTTCGGTAAGAGGTTTTTATTAGTTCATTCGCTGTCAAAAAATAAAAATCATTGCTAATTACAGCCATGTCTGTAATAAAGCTATATGCTTTTTCTGTTATTTGAGTTGCTGTGACGGCGGAATCTGCTGTTTCTAAGGATGCTTGATAAATATTTCCTGTATCTGTAGATAAATAAGCTACCGAACCTTGGAGGATAAAGTCAGTTACTGTATCGCTTCTGTTTATCCCGGTAATTGTTTTTAAATTAACCGTATTTTGTATAACTAGTTTGTTGTCTTCCGTCACAACCTGAGCAGATTTTATAACATAAGAACTTCCTGAAGGTACAGAAAAATAAAGAACAGAAGAGGATTCTGTCGTATATATGTGGGCATTTTTCGCATCTAATCTTTTGAGAGTTTGCCCGTTAGTGGCGTCAATTATATATAACAAGTTGTTTTTTAATCCCACCAACAGACGGTTATTCAGAAAAGTTCCTACATCTGTTAAGTTTGTTTCCGTGGTAATTTTTGTTTTCAGAGTACCCTTTAGTAAATCATAGTAAAGGATATTTCCGGTAGGGGAATACATAACGGCACTTTTCTCTGTAGAACTACTGGTAAACATAGTGACAATTCCCGTGTATTGTTTAATTTTATTGGGAATTGTTTGGCCGTTAGAAGGATTTACCATTATTAATCCGTCTACACTGCTAGTTCCTATGGCTAAATAACTACCTTTCGCCGTAAAATCGAGAGCTGTTACCTCGCTGTTTAAGGTTTTTACAAAAGTACGGGTAAGGGTAGACCAGTCCCACATAGATACCCTGTGAACGGAGTATCCGTCTGTTTCGTAAATAGCCACGTGTTTACCATTGGGATGAAGAGCTATTTTTTTTACCTTTAAATCCGTTACTTGGTAGTGTTCTCCGATACCGTCATGTGTCCACCGGATCACAAAACCGTCTTCTCCGACACTGAAAAAACTTCCGTCAGCCATGGGAAGTAAAGACATAATAGTTTTTTGATGGGGATGAGTAGACAAATGTGACTGACTTTGGGCAGACTTATTTTGTACTGCCTTATTGGTTGATGTCACTTTCCCCTTTGTTGTGTTGGTTTTGGTTCCGGTAGTATTATTTTTTTGCTGACCTTGAGTTGTCACACTGCCGTTTGTTGTATCGGCAGTAGTTTGCAAGGTATCTCCGGCAGACTGTTCCAGAGTAGAATTGGAAGCAGAGGTATTTCCCGTCACTTGCTTTGAAGAATCTTCATTTCTGTCGGTATTTTCCAAAGGCTGTTGTTCATCTATCTTGTTTTGTGTTGTATCCTGCTGATTTTGTTGATTTTGTAAACTTTGACTATTTTGTTGTTCTTGACGGATATTATTAGATGAATCCACGGACGTTGTAGTAGTTGGACTTTTCTGAGAAGTTGTTATGTTGTTTAGGGTAGGAGTTGAAGTTGAATTCTGCGTTGTTTGTCCTGTAAGAGAAAAACACATAAGAAAAACAGAAACGAGAAAAGCTAAAAATAATTTGTTTTTAAATTTGTTATTATTCATTTTTTACCGCCTAAAAATATGAGTAATTACATAATTGGCATCGCTAAATAAAGCAATACCCAATAATAGCACTATAAATCCAATCCCGATAAACTGACTGTTATATATTATTCGGGGACGAACAGGACGACTTCTTATTGTTTCTATGAGAGCAAATAATACAAGTCCGCCGTCCAATACCGGTATAGGTAACAAATTCATTATAAACAAGGATACACTAATCAAAGCCAGAAAATTCAGCGTGCTAACTAAACCGGCACGAAACCCGGCATCAAATCCGCTCTGCACGGTGTCTCCAAGCATGACAGTAATTTGTACCGGGCCGGATACAGCCTTTGACAAATCTATTCCTTTGAATAACATGGCTATACTTTTGAATGTAAGAGAAATCAATTCTCCTGTTTTTTTAATTCCTTGCCAAATTGCCGGAAAAAAAGAAAATCGGGGGGCTTCATGAGCAGGGAGGCTAAATTGAATACCTAGATTTTCTGATTGGGTATAGTCAATGGTAAATTCTAATGGTGTATTTCCCCGCAAAACTTGTATATGCAATGTGGTCGGCTGTGTAGAAAGGACAGAGGTAATATCAAAAGTATTTAAAACTTCCCTGTCATTGATGGAAGTAATCGTATCTCCTGCCAATAAACCGGCTTTTTCACCAAGAGAATTTTCTTCTACAAAATATATAACGGGATCTATCCAGTTTGCAACACCTATTTTTCCAAGACCTGTTTGTGAATCCATGGCAGTATTCATGGTAAAGTCAAGCAACTCCCCATTTCTATCTACTGTTACAGTGATTTGCTGATCCGGTCTTATACCAATTTCTTGGGTGATATCTGCAAAAGTTTCTATTTTTTTACCATCTACAGAAACAATTTTATCTCCGGTTTTTAGGCCTTGGTCTGCTGCAATAGATGGAGTATCTGGATAGACTTCATTAGCAAGAACTATGCGATTATCTGCTGAATAGGAGGTATAGCCGACCATAGAAATCACAATAAAAGCCAAGACTGCAAAAAGAACATTCATGGCAGGACCGGCAAAAGC
>JAHLFV010000075.1 GCA_018883625.1 Candidatus Treponema excrementipullorum | reverse complement strand
CTCTATGTCTACAGACTATTATCACGAATTACGAAAAGTTGCCAACAAGATGAAGCGTCTCTTTTTGTACGAAACAAACGTGGGGGCCGGACTTCCTATTATCGATACCTTGCAAAATCTTTTTGCCAGCGGTGACCGATTAAAGAGTTTTTACGGTATTATGTCCGGTTCACTTTCATATATTTTCGGTCGCTTGGATGAAGGTGCCACTTTCAGTCAGGCTGTTTTGGAAGCCCGGGAGAAAAAATTTACAGAGCCGGATCCTCGGGATGACCTGGGAGGCATGGATGTGGCTCGTAAAACCCTTATTATTGCCCGAGAAGCCGGTTTTCAAGTAGAATTGGAAGACATTGTTATTAAAAAAGTTTTCCCTGATTGGTTTGACGATTCCGGCGCCGTGGAGGATTTTTTGAAAAATCTTCCCAAAGTGGACGCTTATTTTTCAGAGTTAATGACTCGATTAAAGGCAGAGGGCAAAGTTCTAAGAATGGCTGCTTCCATTCAAGACGGACAGTGCAGTGTGGGCATGATGGAGGTTGACGAAGATCATCCTTTGTATTCCGTAAAGGGTGGAGAAAATGCCTTTGTCTTCCGTACCCAGCGGTATAATCCCATTCCTTTGTCTGTTATGGGGTACGGTGCCGGAGACAGTGTCACGGCAGCCGGGGTTTTTGGTGATATTTTGCGGACCGTATCATGGAATCCCGAAGTGTAGTGAATCAAGAGGATTAAAATGGTTATAGTTTTAAAAAAAGGTATTCCTGAACAGGAAAAAAATAATCTAAAGGATTTTCTTGCAAGAAATCATTTTAGGGTAAACGAAATAACTGGTGAAGAAGATACCATTTTGGGTGCAGTAGGAAAGTTATCCATCGACCCCAGAGAAGTGGAAATTTTGCCGGGAGTAGAGCGGGTTATTCCTATTTCGAAGCCCTATAAAATGGCAAGCCGGGAATATAAAAAAGAAAATACCGTAGTGGAAGTAAAAAACTGTCACGGACAGATTGTACGCATCGGCGGTCAAAAAGTTTCTGTTATTGCCGGTCCCTGTGCCGTTGAAAGTTTGGATCAAATGATGGCGGTGGCTGAACGGGTTGCTGCTGCGGGAGCCGTTATGTTGCGGGGTGGTGCTTTTAAGCCTCGGACAAGTCCCTATGCCTTTCAAGGTCTTGGTGAAGAAGGGGTAAAAATCCTCCGTCAAGCGGGAGATGCTTTTGGTTTGCCTATTTCTACGGAAATTGTTTCTGCAGAGCACATTCCCATCATGCGGGATTATGTAGACGTACTCCAGATTGGTGCCCGTAACATGCAGAATTTTGAGTTGCTGAAAAAAGTCGGAGCTTTGGGAAAGCCTGTTATTTTAAAACGGGGACTTTCTGCCACCATAGAAGAGTGGTTGATGGCTGCCGAGTACCTTTTGGCCTCCGGTACGGACAACGTTATCCTCTGCGAACGGGGTATCCGTACTTATGAAAAAGCCACCAGAAATACTTTGGATCTCTCTGCTATTCCCGTAGTTCGTTCTTTAACTCATTTGCCGGTTATTGTTGATCCCAGTCACGGAGTGGGTATCAGAGATAAGGTACCGCCTATGGGTCTTGCTGCTGTTGTAGCCGGTGCTGACGGTATTATCGTAGAAGTACACTGTAATCCCGAAAAAGCTCTGTCTGACGGTGCCCAAACCCTGTATCCTGAGCAGTTTGAAAAACTTATGCGGGATATCGATGTGTTGGCTCCCGTGGTGGGAAAAGAAGTTGCCAGAATAAAGAAGAGCTCTCCGCAAAGTGTTCATCGGCACAGTCACGAAAGTGCGGAAGGTAAAGTAGTATGTGCCTTTTCTGGAGACCACGGAGCCTATGCTGAACAGGCAATCAATAAATATTTTGACGGTGCACAGTCTTTGTCGGTTTCCTCTTTCAGAGATGTATTCCAAGCTGTGGTAAACGGAGATGCTGACTACGGAATGATTCCTTTGGAAAACAGCTTAGCCGGCTCCGTATATGAAAACTACGATAATTTGTTACGGTTTGACGACGTAGAGATTTGCGGCGCTTACACTCTGAGAATAGAACATTCCTTATTGGCTCCCCGGGGAGCAACTGTGGATACCATAAAGTATGTATACTCCCATCCTCACGGATTCCCTCAGTGCAAGGAATTTTTGGAAAAATATCCTCAGTGGACTCATATCGATTCTGCGTCTACTGCCACAGCAGCGGAAATCGTAGCGGAGAAAGGCAGTGTAGAGAATGCAGCCATCGCTTCCGCTTTGGTGGCTGATTACTATAATTTGGAGGTGTTAGCCACAGGCATTGAATCTAATCCCCGAAACTATACACGTTTTGTGGTAATTACTTCTCGGGACGGAAAAACTCAGGAAAGTCACAAAGAACCCTCAGAAGGTTTATGCTGTTTGAATAATGTTGTAAAAGCTTCCTTGGCTTTTGCTGCAAAAAATGAGCCGGGAGCCCTGTATGAGTGTTTAGGGGTATTCCATCAACACAACATGAACATGACCCGATTGGAATCACGACCTATTCCCGGACAGCCTTGGCGGTACATGTTTTATGTAGATTTACTTTTATCGGAAACAGAGAAAGAAAAAGATATGAAAGATGCGGTAGACGCATTAAAAGCTATAGCGGAAGATGTTCGGCTGTTGGGTATTTACAATGAAAGGAGTGTGTAATGGAAAGATATGTATTGTCTGTTTTGGTAGAAAACCATGCCGGTGTTTTGAGCCGGGTTTCCGGATTATTCAGTCGCCGGGGATATAATATCGATAGCCTTACTGTAGGGGAAACCTCTCATCCTGGACAATCCCGTATGACCATTGTTGTTACCGGGGACGAATATATTCTTGAGCAAATAGAGAAACAGCTCTCCAAGTTGGTTGAAGTTATTTCCATTAAACATTGTGCCTTATCAGAAACAGTTGTCCGTGAAATGGCTTTGATAAAAGTTGCTGCTACAGAAGCAAACAGAGGTGGCATTATCGAAACTGCCAATATTTACCGAGCCCGTATCGTTGACGTGGGGGTAGAATCTTTAGTTTTGGAAGTTACCGGTAGCGAAGATAAAATACTGAGCCTTATTCGGTTGTTAGAGCCTTACGGTATTAAGGAGCTAGTCCGTACCGGATTGACAGCCATGGGAAGAGGTTCCGGTGTTTTGGCATAAGTTTGAGTGAACTGACCCCATAAATTAGGACACCCACGGAGGTGTAAAAATATGGGGAATAATCAAAAGTACAGCATTGACTTCAAGTTGCTTGTTGTAGGAAAATACAAACAAGGTACTTGTGGCTACAAAAAACTA
>JAHLFV010000074.1 GCA_018883625.1 Candidatus Treponema excrementipullorum | reverse complement strand
TGATTACTACAAGCATGCATCGGAAAACAAAAAGTTTCCCACTTATACCGATAATTCTAATCAAAATTATCGTGTTTTTTTCTATAATTTCTATTTTGTGATTGTCATTCTTGCAAAGTCTTGTTACATTTTACCTATAACGTTTATAACTGTATAAACAACTTTAGGAGGAAGACGTCTTTTATGGAGAATTTTGACGCCGCACCCAAGAAATCAAAAAAATTAAAAAAAGTTTCGCCGGGTGTTTTTGTAGTTGGATTGATTGTCGTTTTAGCCATTATTTTGGCTTTGACAAGTTTTTTTGAAGTGGATGCCACAGAACAGGCTGTTATAACCCGTCTGGGAAAATATAACAGAACTGTAGGACCGGGGCTACAAATGAAACTCCCTTTGGGTATCGAAAAAAGTTATAACGTCCCCACCATGGTAGTGCAGACAGAACAATTCGGCTTTCAAGCAGATGAAATCCCTCAAGAAATCTCCCAAGAAAATAAACCCGAAGAAGCTCGCATGCTTACCGGAGATTTAAATATTGTAGACGTAGAATGGACAATCCAATACAAAATAGTGGACCCCGTCGCTTGGCTTTTTAATGTTTCCGATAAACAAGGAACCATTAGAGATATATCTCAATCTGTTATCAATCTTTTGGTAGGAGACAGAGCAATTTTAGATGTTATGAGTAGCGAGCGTTCATCCATCGAAGCTTTAGCACAAGACTATATGAATGAAAACTTTGATCAATTAGGTTTGGGAATCAACGTTACTACCGTCAAATTGCAGAACATCGTGCCACCCTCCGGAGTTCAGGCAGCTTTTGAGGATGTAAATAAAGCTATCCAGGACATGAACGGATTTATCAACGAAGGAAAGGCTGCATATAATTCAGAAATCCCCAAGGCACAGGGTGAAGCAGACAGGCAAATACAGTTGGCAGAAGGATATGCCGTAGAACGTGTCAACAAAGCATTAGGTGATGTTGCCCGTTTTAACGCTATCTACGACGATTATGTGAAGGCTCCCGGAGTTACAAAAGAACGTCTTTACATAGAAGCTATGGAAGAAATTCTAAAATCTCACACACAGTCCACAATCATTGACGGAGAATTGGATAACGTATTACCAGTTAAAACTCTGGGAGGTAATAAACAATGAAAAAATTGGGAATAGTTTTAGGTATACTCATTGTACTAGGTGTAGTTTTTTTGCTCTTAGGTCCCTTTTATGTGGTAAATGAAGGATATCAGGCTGTCATAACAAGATTCGGACGCATTGTAGATACAAAAACAGAAGCCGGACTTTATATCAGAGTTCCTGTTATTGATTTTGTTACCACCTATCCAAAATTGATTTTATCTCTTGACGGAGATCCTCAACGAATCCCTACAAAAGAGAATCAGTTTATTATTGTAGATACTACAAGTCGCTGGAGAATATCAAACCCTGAGCTGTTTTATACTTCTTTCAAAACTGTAGAGGCAGCTTCAAACCGGTTAAGTGACATTATTGATTCTGCAACCCGTACCGTTATCACCCAAAACAGACTTTCTGAAGTAGTTCGCAGTTCCAATATTATAAATCAAAGTACACCATCTGCCCAAGCCATGGATCAAAATACAGAAGAAGCTGCGGAAATTCAAGATTTAATAAATGTCAGTGTTGTTTCGGAAGAAGTAACAAAAGGTCGCCGGCAACTGAGCTTGGAAATGGCTGAGGAAGCACGAAAAATGGTAGGAGAATACGGTATTGAACTTATCGATGTATTACCAAGGCAGATTAAATATTCCGAAGAATTGACAGAAAGCGTTTACAACAGGATGATAAAGGAAAGGAATCAGTTTGCCCAAGCTTACCGTTCTTTAGGTGAAGGAAAAAAAGCCGATTGGTTGGGAAAATTGGAAAAAGAAAAACTCACCATTGAATCTGAGGCTTACAAACAGGCCGAGGAGATCAAAGGTAAGGCAGATGCAGAGGCCAGCAGAATTTATGCAGAGGCTTATTCCAAAGATCCGGAATTTTACGCTTTTTGGAAAAGTTTGGAGTCTTACAAAACCACATTACCTTCTTTTGATGCAACCTACAGCACCAATATGGACTACTTTGATTACTTGTATAGTCCAGACGGACGCCGATAATGCAAGAAAGTATGTCACTTCTTTCCTTTCGGGAAAATCATGTTCTTTTGGACATGCAAATGACAGGTCGGGATTTTGCAAAATCCCGGCTCTATCAATATGTTGATGAAGTAGGATACAGAGCTCTTCCTGATGAAAAGGGAGATTTTACTTTTGTCCCCTGGACTTTTTCTTCCACAGAAGAGAAAGACAACTCCATCTATGTGCAGGGAACATGTCCCCAACCGGGGGTATCTCTTATAGAGGAAGTAGACAAGTTTTTACGTTCCGGTGGTGAAGAAACGCATAGATTTTGGTTAAAGAATGCTTTGGTGACTTTTAACAGAGCAGCAGATGCCGCCTTGGGTAAAAAACTTCCCATTGGGGTTGTGGGACCGGCACAATGTATTTTATGTAATGACGGCAGTATGTTGTTTTTACCGCCAACTCTTTTGACCAGAGCGATAGAATCTCGCTCCAAGGAAGAGTACTCTCGTCTACTGGGGTGTTGGATCCACCCGGTACTGGAGGGAGCATGTTCCCTTCGTTTTACACAAAGTGTTTGCGGATATTTTATCGGAACAGGAAGCCTTCCCTACGATTGTCTTGATACGGAAAAACGGATGGAAGACTACAGAGATAAAAATTTTGTGCCTATTCAGTACAAAAATCCCTCTGTTTCACCGCTTTTGGCTCAGAGCATTAACAACTATTTGTCTGTAGGTGCCGGGAAACAGAATATATCTGCAAGGCTGAATACTGATTCTTGTGCAATTCCCGGAACAGAAATTCCTTGGGAAGAATTTGAAAAAACAGACAAATTATTTTTTACAAATGAAACTTCCGTAAAAGAATATACCTTAAAATTAGACAAAAAAATCGATACTGTTCGGTTTATGAGAAAATACAGTACCGGAATTAAAATTTTGACGGGAGTACTGATTTTCTTTTTTGGTACCTTTCTTTTTTGGCTTTGGGACAGACAGGATAATTACATTACAACAGGGCTGACAGACAAAGAGGTCGGTGTAGCTTTGTACACCGGTATGAATAACAGAGATTTGGTATTGGCAGAAGCTGTGTGTAAAGGTAAAGGGGCAAAACAGCTCGTAAACATAATTTCAAACTTTTATCTTTCATCAAAAATACAGGAAGGTGTTGCAGGCAAAACCACGTTGTCTTTTGCACAATTATTTTACTTTTTAAGTGATACAGCAGAAGTTATGCCTGATTTTTTTGGACTCAGCAATTTTTGCATTGATGGCGAAAAAGTTTCTCTGGATGTGTATCCTTACATTAGGAAAGACAATCCGATTCCTGTAGAAACTTCCCACAGTGAAGGCTCATACACTGTTACATACTATATGGCTTATACCCAAGGTGAAGATACTATTGTCATAGAATACTGTACCGACACGGTAAAAACAGAATTTTTAAAGGATAGCTGGTATGTAACAGAAGTAGTTCAAAAAAAAGAACCTGTTCTCTGTGATTTTAATACCTTTAGGAAAGAATACTCTACTCTTTTGAAAGAAAATAATGGATCTGTGGTAAAAACAGCAGAAAAACTTCGGGAAACATATCCGTGGATACCCCGGGAAGAAGAGTTGATTTTGGCAGAAAAAAAGATACAGGAAAAATTCGGCTTAATGCAACAGTAACTTTTTGGGCAGGCAACTTAATTTTACACTAAAACCAAAAACGCAAACCTAAATTCAAAGGAAAAATAAAACCAGGTCTTACTCCGTTGGCAACGGTGATTTGAATGCCTGGTGCCCCCTGAAGGTATATTTCAAAAAAATCAATGGGAAAAAGGTGCAATCCCACAGGTACCCGGGCACCAAAACCCACAGCACTGGAATTATTGCCGATAAAAGCAGAGACAAAACCTCCCACTCCGAAAAACCACCCTAAAGGTTCAACAATGGTTTTATCAAAAAACCAATAATCAGCAGTAATACCAATAGCAAAGGGATTAAATGAAGGAATTTCTACACCAAAAATTAAATCAACAGTATCCAATTTAAAAGTAATCCCACCCACACCATTACCGCCGTTAATAATATCTGATCCACCCTGAATACCAACTCCCCAGGTAAAAGCACTATGTATACAGATTACCAACAATGCAGCCATAATAAGGATTATCCTTTTCATCATCCCCCCACACAGCATCATTATTGTACTTTAAATCAAAAGGAGAGACAATCCATTTTATTGATAAAATAGAAAAACAGGAGAAAATAAAAAAAACTACCCGGAAAACATTGCCAGGTAGCTTTTGTTTCTTAAACTACGATTTTAGAACCAGAAACGGATACCGATGTTACCAGCAAATTTGAAAATATCGCCCTTACCAAATTTAGGTAAAATATGGAGCCTCAATGAAGGCACTGCCTGAACATACGGTTCAATAAAACCGTCCAAAAAATACATATTCAATCCGATAGGAAGTCTAGCCTCAAGACCCAAACTAAATGGATCTTGGAATCCTATAGAAATCCCGGCTCCTGCTCCTAAAAACCAATTAAGAGGTCCTACAATGTTATCATTCAAGAACCAATAATCCCCTGTCAAACCGATTCCAAATCCGTCTTCAAAAGTAAAGTTGGTAGCAAAAACAAATGGAACAGAGTCTAACTTAAAAGTTATTGCACCACTACCAAAGAGAGGATAACCAGTACCACCTTGAATACCAATACCCCATGCAAAGGCACCGCCTACGCATACAACCATCAATAAGGCTGCAACAATAAGAATTTTTTTATTCATGTACACCTCCAATGAATACTGTAAGTATAATAATTCTTTTGTCAAAAGTCAATTTTAGCTTGTCCCGGTGCAACCATAAAGCAGTCCTGCTCCGGGCAAAGAATTTTCAAACCTGTCTTTATCATATCGTGAACCATGTGCGCCTGAACCGTATCTGCCGCCCTATAGTACACTTCCTTACCCTTTCTGCTACTGGTAATCAACTGACTGGCTTTAAGAAACTTAAGGTGATGGGATACAGCAGGACTTGTCATCCCGGCTCTTTCGGAAATGTTAGTAACACAAGCCTCCCAGTGGCAGAGAATCCAGAAAATCTTAAGACGGCTACTGTCGCCTAATAACTTGAATAAATCTGCCACAGAGGAAAACTCAGAACTATCCGGCATGGATGGAAGCATTTCAGAAGAACTCATGATATCGCCTCGGTTCTATTACAAGCTACTTATGCTATAATCAATTACAGAGAATTTCTACCTTTTGGATACCGGCAGCATAAGGAGCCACTGTGTAATGTTCAAAATAAACAGTAAGAATTGTACCGTCAAAAGTAAAAATTCTGAAATTCTGTTCTTCCGGTTTTGTTCCTTCTTCAATCCAAGCAGCACGATCAACACCGCTACTGGGTTCAGATTCCAAATCAGCCTTTAACTTTAACTGACATAAACTGGCAATTTCTTCCAAAGTCATTCCTGAAGCTTCGGTAATTGAAAGCAACTTATCCTGCTCTTTATCATAAGTAAAAGAAGTCAGTTTTGTAATACCATGAGCTCCACCTTCAAACATGTAAGTGGTAAACAGTACTGATACATACTTATCTGTTATCAAAGGTTTATCATAGGAAATCTGATACACATAGGGATGAGCTACCGCCTCGGGATTTTCTTGCTGAAGAAAAGCAGTATGTTCTTCCCAGTCAGTCTTAGAAGTTACTTTAAAATCTTCATAAGCTTGAACAATAGATGCCTGAATAGCTTCATCCAGTACAGGAATATTAAAAGTGGGATAAGACACTTTTGATTCCAAATAGTTATCTTTATCTGTAGTTTTTGTGGTTTCATAGTCTTTTGCACCACCTGCAAAACAAAGCGATACAGCCAAAATTGATAGAACGCCTAAAAATACTATTTTTTTCATACTATACTCCGTAAACAAAAAACTGTTTAAATGGTAGCCCAAACAGTAGCTTTTGTCAACAAAAGGATGTCACGCTGTTGCTACCCTACACTTTAGAATTTATGGATAATTTTCTTGACAAATAAACATCTTATTGATATCATTATGATATCAATAATCAATCAGGAGGATTGTATGACGGAAAAAATAATTGACAAAAAACAAAACGGATTGGGAGCTTTAATTTTTTTTATTCTCTTATATCTCATCGCTATCGGAATTCTTATTTTAGGGGGCTTTTTAGTAGAAAACGACGGAACAATTTTAGGAACAGTTCTTTTGATAATAGGTATACTTTACAGCTGTTTGGGATGGATTCCCCTTTTAGGATTAAAGGTAATCAATCCCCAAGAAGCGTTAGTTTTAACGTTATTCGGAAAATACATTGGTACTCTAAAAAAGGACGGCTTTTACTGGGTAAATCCCTTTGTTGTTGCCGTTAATCCCGCTGCTGCAACCCGGTTAAGTCAGAGCGGTGATGTAGAAAAGCAACGGAAATCGGAAATGGTATCCTCTGCCTTGGTAGGAATGAATGTACCTGGTTCCGGCGGAGTAACACGCAAACATATTTCTCTTAAAGTGATGACATTAAATAATTCAAAACAGAAAATCAATGACTGTTTGGGAAATCCTATTGAAATAGGTATTGCCGTTATGTGGCGGGTCGTAGACACGGCAAAAGCTGTATTTAATGTAGATAACTACAAAGAATATTTGTCATTACAATGTGACAGTGCTCTGAGAAATGTGGTACGGATTTACCCCTACGATGTAGCAGAAAATGTAGATACTACCGGCGACGGTATTGCCGACGAAGGCTCTTTGAGAGGGTCCAGCGAAGTGGTAGCAGAAAGAATCAGAAAAGAAATACAGGGAAAAGTTCAAGATGCAGGATTGGAAATCTTGGAAGCCCGTATTACTTATCTGGCTTATGCTCCGGAAATTGCCGCAGTAATGTTACAACGTCAACAGGCTTCCGCAGTAATCGATGCACGAAAAATGATTGTAGAAGGAGCGGTAGGTATGGTAGAAATGGCTCTAGACAGACTAGCAAAAACAAACTGTGTGGATTTAGACGAAGAAAGAAAGGCTGCCATGGTATCTAATCTTTTGGTAGTACTTTGCGGTAACAAAGATGCTCAGCCAATTATCAATTCAGGTACGTTGTATTAATGGCAGACAAGGGTAAAAAACAAATTCCCCTGCGGCTATCGGAAGAGTTATAC
>JAHLFV010000073.1 GCA_018883625.1 Candidatus Treponema excrementipullorum | reverse complement strand
GATTTGGTGTTGGTAAAACAAATAAAAAGAAAATACAGTATAGACAAAAATATACTACAATAAAAATACTGGAAAAAAGATTATCCTTCATAAGGAATCTCCTTGTCACTTTTCATATCATATTTTTTTATAATCATAGTTCCTGGATTTTCTTTTGCATATGATTCTAAATCTTGCAGAAAGCGTCTAGGAAAGCATCTATCTTTTAATCCATTAAATAGCCCTGAATTCCGTCACTTCCCCGGCAAATACCTGCGCACAGTCATCCTTATACCCCAGATGCACAGACACCTGGCTTTCAAGCGCAAATGTCCCGCTGTCACGTATCTGCTTCGCGCCTGAGTCAAACTCCAGCACCGCGCTTCCCACCCCGTCAAGCTGGTCGTCTACTACGATTCGTTCCAGCGCGCCTTCATACATCGGATCAAGCCGTTCCCCGTCAACATACACAATCCATACCGGCGTTAAATGTTTGTTCTCCCCCATTTCCGGTACTCCTTAATACAACGGTGGCAATATCCTAAATCAGTATACTGCCTCTTGTACACTACTGCAAGTTATTTATTATTACACATATATATGTCTGTATATCAGCCTTATATTAAATTAATTTATCACAAATCTTTCTATATTGCTCAACTTGATATATCCCGTTTCACTGAAAACCTGCACTTAACTTCCTGATTTTCATTAAGGTAATTATAAAAGCCGGTATATAGAATTTCAACAGCAGTATCGCTCACCTGTATTATTTCAAATTGATTATGGAAATGTAATAGATATGAAACTGTCTGATTCTTTTGAAAATCAGCTAAATAACTGTTTAATTGATACTTTCTTTTATTTTGCAAATCAAGCAGAAACACACGTGCAGCGGCAGCGTACCCCGGTATACTGCTTTCTTTTTCCCAATAAATAAGCAGATTATTTGATATATCATATCCGCCCAGATAAAAATCCAATACCGGAACATGCGTATCTTTATCATATAAAACATAATTATAATCTCCCATAAAGAACGCAAGCACAAAACAATCGTTAAAATCGATGCCCTCATAGCGAGGAAAATACTTCTCATCATTAAAATACTGCCCGGAAGAAACAAGAAAGATTTCATTTCCTTTTTTTAAGAAAACCTTATATACGTGATTTCCCTGTTCCAAAACATCGGTAAGAATAAGCGTATATCCATCTTTCAAAATATATATTTGTTCTCCTGTCGCTTCATCAGTCTTTACTTCTTGTGCAACAATACGTATAGATGCAACAATACATAATGAACAGAAAAAAAATAAAATTTTCATTTTTTTCATTTATGATGTTCCTATCCTTTTCGGTAAATAACCTCGTTGAAATAATCCCGATACCAGATATTTCTCGAAATTCTTTCCTCAAAATCTGTTCCGGAAACAACCGACGCTACGCTGACCAGCAGCAATACAGCCAGCATCATTTTTTTTCCTCGGCTGCATCTCCTTTCAGTGTTTTATTATACACCCTTTTATCGTTTTGCAAAATTATTCCAGGCTATCCACTCTTTTTTTATGATAATACTTCTCCACTGATCTGAATAAGAACTTTTTCCGTTAATCCGTAGTTCATTGTTGTCCAATTCCTCAAAATTATATTCAAAATATGACTCATTATTTCACCGCTCTTCTCCTTTTACTTTCCTTTATTATCAGCCAATTTTATGTTTTTAACAACCAATTCCATTCCTAACAGAGGAAAAATACTTCTGGCTCCGCAAAAACAAGCACCCTTAATACAACTGAAATTTTTACAGAAATACGCAATTTTTTCAGTTATCAATCTTGCATAATTTCTTTTGTAAGAATATACTGAAATCTGAAAAAGATGCGTATTTACGCACATATTTTATTGACAGGAAACACATGATAGCAAGACCTGATTATTTAAACAAATTGATTTCCAAAAAGGAAAACGGGCTCATAAAAATAATCACCGGAAACCGGCGCTGCGGAAAATCATACCTTCTTTTTACTATCTACCATGAATATTTGGTTTCTGCCGGCATTGCTGAAAATCAAATTATTGAATTGGCTTTGGATGAAACTGTAAATGCCAAATATAGAAATCCTATAGAACTTGATAGCTATATACGGAGTCTTGTTTCGGATAAAAGCAAACAGTATTATGTTTTTCTCGATGAAATTCAGAAAGTGGATGAAATACAAAATCCTTATGTAGACAATCCAAACTCAAAGATAACTTTTGTCGATACAGTTTTGGGGCTTATGAAAATTAAAAATGTGGATTTATATATAACCGGAAGCAATTCAAAAATGTTGTCTTCAGATATTCTTACCGAATTCAGAGACCGGGGAGATGAAATAAGAGTATATCCTCTTTCTTTTGCAGAATTCTATACTTCGTTTAAAGGTGATAAAAACGAGGCTTGGAAAGAATACTATACCTATGGCGGTATGCCGCTGGCTGTTACGAAAAAAACTCCGGAAGAAAAAAGTAAATACTTAAAAGACTTATTCACAGGGACTTATTTAAAAGATGTTCTTGAAAGGCACACAATAACAAACAGCACTTCGGATCTGGAAGAATTACTGAATATTATTTCGTCTTCAATAGGATCTTTAACAAATCCGCTAAATCTTTCAAACACATTTAAAACAGTCAAAAAGCGAAACCTGGCTCCGGAAACAATCAGCACTTATCTGGATTATTTTAAAGACGCATTCTTAATTGACAGTGCTGTCAGATACAACATAAAAGGGAAAAAATATATCAGTACTCCTTTGAAATACTATTTTGTTGATGTGGGCTTGCGCAATGCAAGGTTGAATTTCCGCCAACAGGAAGAAAATCATATTATGGAGAACATTATATTCAATGAATTAAAAATAAGAGGGTTTGATGTTGATATCGGGGTCATTGAACATAATACAAAAGACGCAACAGGAAAAAGCCGGAGAAATTTTCTGGAAATAGATTTTGTCGCCAACAAAGGAAGTAACCGTTTTTATATTCAATCCGCTTTACACTTGGACACGCAAGAAAAAATGGAGCAGGAAACCCAATCTCTTAATCGTATTCATGATTCTTTTAAAAAAATCGTAGTTGTTAAAGATGATATAGAACCTTGGCAGGACGATAAAGGAATCCAGTATATAGGAATTGAACAGTTTCTGCTTGAAAAAGACTGGCTGAGATAAAGTAAAATACCATAGTGAATTGTTGACCGTAAGTAATTAGTACACTACAGGCAGAATAGGACTTCTCCATTATTTTCTAACAGAAATGAGCCATATCGCGCGGATAATACTTGCAGTCTTTCAGTTCCGTGTCGTCAAGCCCCAGCGCCTTTACCAGGGCAGCAGCCGCTATGCACCAGTACCCGCGGTACCGACCCTTTTTCAGGTCAAATTTTGTTATAGGTCCTTCAGTCATCGTGTGAAGCCACTGTTTTTTAAGATACCGTTTTAACCGCTCAACAGCCGCCGCTTTATTCTCTTTTGAAAGCATCACCACCTCGTATACCGATACCGCATTGGTGTATTTGGGGCAGCACAGTTCTTCCGTACTTATCTTCCAGGTTGGGTCCAGTATCTGTATCAGATTTTCCAGATAAACATCCCAATATTCACTTTTTATCAATAATTCCTTATATTCATCCAGAAATTCTGCCCGGTTAAAGAGAATGATTAAGTATATGATCAGAGCCATAT
>JAHLFV010000072.1 GCA_018883625.1 Candidatus Treponema excrementipullorum | reverse complement strand
GGTTTAAGGTCTGTTCCCGTTCATCGTTGCTGTTCAAAGAATTGACACGGCTTTTACCGATAGCATCCAACTCGTCAATGAACACGATACAGGGAGCTTTTTCTCTGGCCTGACGGAAAAGATCACGAACACGGCTGGCACCTACACCTACAAACATTTCCACAAAGTCTGAACCTGATATCTTAAAAAAGGAAACACCGGCTTCTCCGGCTACAGCTCGAGCCAACAAAGTTTTACCGGTTCCCGGAGGTCCCACCAGCAAAACACCTTTGGGGATACGACCACCGATATCGGTGTATTTTTCGGGAGTTTTCAAAAAGTCTACAACTTCAACCAACTCTTCTTTTGCTTCGTCTACTCCTGCTACGTCAGAAAAACGGGTTTTTATGGAGCCTTCTTCCACGGCACTGGCTTTGGAACTTCCGGCAGAAAAGATACTGCCACCCAAACCGCCCCCCATTTTTCGGAAAATCAGGAACCACATAAGGAAAATAAAACCAAACGGAATAATAAGGTTCAACAAAAGCTGCATGAAAAAGCTGTTTTGTTTTGCTATAATAAGTAACACCTTTATCATCCAAAAGGGTAAGAAAACTTTCTGTTAAAATACCGGCGGTCTTTACAGATTCGCTTTTTCCCGGAGTTTTGAAAAGGCTACCGGTAATGGACATATCAACATTTTCTTTAGAAACTGCCATGTATCCGGTAAAATACGTTTCACCGATATCTACGGAAACAATTTGTCCGTTTTCTATCATTGATTTAAACTCGGAAAAAGCAATCAAGTTTTCCTGTCTAGGAACTAACAATACGTTTAAAATCCCTGTAATGGCAATGATAATGATTATTATCGCCCAAAAAGGAATTTTAGGTCCTTTACCCTTTCCGCCTTTATTTGAATCGCCCGGCTCAGAAGATAATTTAAAAAAATCATAAGGATCAGACCCGGACTTTTTATCGTTTTTCTTATCGTCGTTATCGCTCATTAGAGTACCTCAATAATAATATACGAAAAAAAATCGCCTTCGTCGAGGGGGAAAAACTTTTTTTGCCCTTACCGTGTTAAACAAAATCTAAAGCAAAAAATTACTTCTCCGATAATATAGGGAGCAACTGTAAGGGGGAATTATATGGGATACAGTCAGTCCTACGGAGCTTATAGTGCATACAGGGAAACGGGAGTTCGTACCGCAACTCGGGGAAAGCTTGTTGTGATGCTTTATGACGAAGCTATCAAACAACTTGAGTATGCCATGTCATATTTGTTGGCCAGCAACAAAATAGAAGCAGCTCACATAGAACAGTTTTCTAAACACATTTTAAAGGTTCAGGAAATCATCACTGAATTGATGGTTTCTTTGGATATGGATGCCGGCGGTGACATAGCAAAAAATCTTATGTCTCTCTACATCTATTTCAATCAGGAACTTTTGAATGTGTCTATCAATCACAACAGAGCAAAAATATCCTTTATTCAGGATATGCTTGTTCAGCTGAGAGACGCATGGGCAGAAGCCGCTTCCGAATCAGGAAACGCACCTCAATCCATGGTAACAGCAGGTATTGATATAAACGGATAAGTTTATGGAGTTAACGCAGGCTGAAATAGAAGAGAGAACTGCAATTTTAAAGCATCTACGGTCTCTTTTGGAAAAACAACGGGCAAAGTTTCAGGAATACTTGGAAGTTTTAGAAGCACAGAATAAAGCTATTCCCCAGGAAAATCCAGAACTGTTAGCCGCCCACACAGATTTGGGACAACAAATTGCGGATTCTATTGTCAGCCTGCAAAAGGTTATCGTTCCTTTTGAGGAACTGTACCATCAAAAGGTTCTGGATACCGGCACAGAGGAAGAAATTCCCCGGCTTCATGCCGATTTGGAAGCCTTGCAACAAAAGGTATTACATCAAAATAAAATCAACAGAGAATTGCTCGCTGTACACATGGAACAGATACAACAGCGTATATCGGACTTACACAATCCTTATAAAAATACAAAAAGTGTTTATACCCATTCGGATCACATAGCAACTCAGATAAGTATTGACGTCTGAGCTTTGAAATCTTTTGTAACTACCCACTTTGTGCTTTTTATGATACACTCCCTGCTATGAAAATTATTTCTTGGAATGTTAACGGTATCCGTGCCGTAGAAAAAAAAGGTTTTATAGATTGGGTCTCTGCCTCTGACGCAGATGTTATCTGTATTCAGGAGACAAAGGCTCATCAAGGGCAGCTTTCTCCCCTTCTTGTAAATCCCCCGGTTGGATTGAAGTTAAAAGAAAACTATCCGTCACCCCTCAGTAAAGAAGCCTTGGAAATGACGGAAAGAGGGGAATACCATCCTTTTGAGTCTCTCTCCACACAAAACTCAGAACAGAAGCCGGGCTTTGAGTCAGAAACAGTGTCCGGGACAGAAGCCGGGAACCCCACCTATTACTCTTACTGGAGCAGTGCAAAACGTCCCGGGTATTCGGGAACAGCCATTTACTGCAAAACAAAACCGGATGCAGTGGAAACCATGGGTATCCCGAAATTCGACGATGAAGGTCGGGTGACCCTTGTAAAATACGGCACTACGACCATTATAAGCGCTTACTTTCCCAACAGTCAGGAAGGCGGAGCCCGTTTAGGGTATAAGCTGGATTTTTGCAAAGCCATGAAAGAGTTTTGCGATAAGTTAGTTTCCCAAGGATATAATATTGTTCTCTGCGGTGATTATAATATTGCTCATAAACCCATAGATTTGGCAAATCCTAAAAGTAACGAAAAAAATGCAGGTTATTTACCGGAAGAGCGAGACTGGATGGAATTTTTTACTACCCACGGTTATTGCGATACTTTCAGAAAATTTTGTCAGGATTCGGGACAATACACTTGGTGGAGTTACCGATTTAAGGCTAGAGAAAAAAACATTGGATGGCGTATAGACTATCACTGCGTAAATAATTCTTTTGCGGATAACGTTATATCTTCCACTATATTGCCTTCTGTCATGGGATCGGATCACTGTCCCATTCAATTGCACATTGAGGACTGATGTGGCTACAAAGAGAAAGAAAAAATCCTTACAGATAAGCTATAACGCTCCTGTGACTCTGACTTTTTCCATCGTTACCGTCGTAATTTTGCTTTTTGACCAATTCGTCTTTACCGGCATGATAGATTCTTTTTTTACTGCTCCCGGAGCTATCGGATCAGAATATGCCTTTAATTGGAAAAATCCTTTGGAGTATCTAAAGTTTTTTTCTCATGTACTGGGACATAAAACCTGGGCACATCTTTTGGGTAATCTTTCCTTTATTTTGCTTCTGGGACCTCTTTTGGAAGAACGGTACGGTTCAACGATGCTTATGCTAATGATGGCAACCACCGCTATGGTAACAGGGGTACTCAACGCAGCTTTTATTCCCCGGGGAATGTTGGGAGCCAGCGGAGTTGCTTTTATGATGATTTTACTGTCTTCCTTTACGGCAATTAGCAAAAATCAGATTCCCCTGACTTTTATCTTTGTGCTGGTTCTTTTTTTAGGACAGGAAATTATGACCAGTTTCGGAAATAAAGATATTGCCGTTTTAGCTCATGTGGCCGGCGGATTATGCGGTAGCCTCTTCGGTTTTTTGAATGCTTACAAACCGCCTAAAAGCTCTTCTGCAAAAAAGGTTGCCGCTGCAGAAGAAAATGGGCGGGCATCACCCTCGGAATCAGACTTATAGTTTTATATGGCAGATGGGCAACCTTAATAGCTCTATTCATTCCCGGCGAAAGTTCCGCTACCTTTGTTCCGGTAAAGTGTATTGCTCTTCCAAAGATACCCGCCGGCGCCGGGGTTTCCCTTTCCGCATAAGATCCCGTTGATTGTCGTAGGAGTGGCGACCGGGAATCCCTGCATCAATACGCTGTTGTTCCGCTTCCAGCTGAAAATCCACCATTTTTCTGAACACATCCATTAAGGGTTGTGGATCTACAGTTGTTGAAATCACTCCGGCCTGTTGCAATTCCTTAATTAAAAAGAAACAGGACTCAATGGTAGACACACACCCCGGCGCCGGCTGTCGTTTGAAAGTAAATTCAGAAGTGTATATATTTTTAAAAGAAATTTTCGGTAAATTCCGCACATTGGGAGAAAGTCGCAACATTTTTTTCGCAAAGAACCAAGTAGCATCCACTACGATTATCAGCAATTTTTTCCCCGCATTACATCTCTCTTTTAACAAAGGGGCTTCCGCCGTTACGGAATCTTCTCCGGGATACAGCACCATGGGGAAAAAATCAGGATCTGATAAAAGCCTGTTTAATTTGGCATTGTGAGTAAAATCGATACCTACAATTATTTCCGCATCTTTTAAAGATAAACAGGCTAATCGCCCTGTTCCGGTATGCTGATGATAAGCTTCTTTGGGATGCATAAGAAAAATAAATTTAACATCTGTCTCTAAAGTTTTTATGGAAGAACAATAGCACGTAGACAGAGGACGAAAACATTTAAGACATTTTTCCGACATGAAAGGGATTTTACAAGGGAAAAGTACCTATGACAAGATAAAAAACTGATTTTTGCTTTTTTTATTCTATAATTATATTGCAGACTTTTCTCTGTCCTGTTATTTTACAGGTATTCTAAAACAACAATCTATGAAACAGTACAAAGTGGTAATGATATGAAACAACGATCAGAGAGATTACTTAAACCTGCAGATTATATAATTATCATTCTGTCCGTTTTTGTCTGCGGAGTATCTTTCTTTCTCGCTTTTTCCGGAAATAAGGGAATACCCCTAGTAATTATCACCGGTCCTCAGGGAGAATACATTTATCCACTGGAAGAAAATACAACTGTGGAAATTCAGGGACACCAAGGTATATCGGTAATAGAAATTGATCAAGGGAAGGCAGGATTTTTGGATTCTCCCTGTGCAAATAAAACATGTGTGGCATCTCCTCCCATTTCCAAAAACGGAGAATGGTCGGCTTGCCTGCCCAACGGGATTTTTATGCGGATAGAATCCCAAGAAGAAGAAAGCGATATTGACATCATGGTTTTTTAATAAAGTATTGAGGAAAAAATGGCAAAGAAAAAAGGAAATTCAATAGTTTACAAATGCAACTCCTGCGGTTTTACTCAGCCACGGTGGTTGGGACGATGTCCTGAATGCGGTGAATGGAATAGCTTTGAAGAATGGGTTCAAGAATCTGCCAGTTCTGTTGCCGGTAACTCTTCCAGTACTCTCAGAGCAAAACCCACTGCTTTATCCGCTGTCAATGCTCAGGAAGGAGCCCGACTGTCTACAGGTATAGAGGAATTCGACCGAGTCTTGGGAGGCGGTGCCATGCTTCGTTCTGCAATTCTTTTAGGCGGAGAACCGGGTATCGGAAAATCTACCTTATTACTTCAAACCGCAGCCTCTATAGCTCAAAGAGTTGCTTCTACTACACAAGGTTCAAACCCAGGAAACAAGAGAAAGATACTCTACGTTTCTGGAGAAGAGTCTGCACCTCAAATCAAAGCCAGAGCTCAACGATTGGGAATAACAGAGCCGGAACAGATGGAAAATTTACAGTTGCTTTGTACTACGCAGCTGGCAGATATTGAAGATGCTCTTAATGCCCTGACACCCTTATTTATCGTGGTAGATTCCATTCAAACGATTTACAGTCCGGAAGCCGGTCTTATTCCCGGTACAATAAATCAGTTAAAATACTGTTCTAACGAACTTATCTCGTGGGTGAAAGAGCACGACGCAGTTTTGATAATCACTGCCCATGTTACAAAAGAAGGTAATATTGCAGGCCCTAAATCTTTGGAGCATATGGTAGACGCCGTTATTTCCTTTGAACATAACGAAGCGCAAGCCCGGTTTTTGCGAGCCCAGAAAAACCGCTTTGGTTCAGTGGATGAATTGGGAATTTTTGCCATGACAGAAGGAGGATTGATACCTATTGAAGATCCATCTTCTCTGTTCATTACCCGCAGAACAGGTACAATTCCCCCGGGAGTAGCTTCCGTACCGGTTTTTGAAGGAAGCCGTGTTTTCCTTGTGGAAATTCAAGCATTGACGGTTCCGGCAAAAGCTTCCGTTACCAGAGTGTACTCCGACAAAGTTGACTCTGCCAGAGTAAGCCGGGTCGCCGCAGTACTGGAAAAACGGGCAGGGTTGCGTTTCAGTGATCAAGACATTTACATAAACGTTGCCGGCGGCGTCCGACTGACAGAAAGCGCCATCGACGCAGCGCTGGCGGCGGCCCTTTTTTCTGCCAGAACAGATTTGGCATTACCTCCCAACACTGCGTTAGTGGGAGAATTGAGTCTTGCAGGAGAAATACGCCCCGTAAACAGAATAAAACAGAGGGCAAAGGCTGCCGCCGCTTTGGGATTTACAACACTGTTGGCTCCGGAAGAAGAAGCCGGCATTACCTGTATAAAAGACATAAAATCCTTGGTTAAAAACCTTTTCGGAAAATAAATTTCTCTTGGCGTAGAGGCCGTTTTATGATAGACTCTCTGCCAATGGGGGTTTCATGTTAAAAGGATTACACGTAATTGAACCGGGAAATTTGACTGTACAGGATATTGATGAAATTTGTTCCCTTGCGGAGCAGATTATTGTAGATCCAGTAGCTTTTAATGATGTGTGTCGTGGGAAAATTCTTGCGACACTTTTTTTTGAGCCAAGTACCAGAACACGGCTTTCTTTTGAGGCAGCCATGTTGCGACTGGGTGGTTCCGTTTTAGGTTTTGCCGATGCGTCTTACTCATCATCCACAAAAGGCGAAACCTTGGCAGACACTATTCGAACTGTATCTTCCTATGTTGATGTTATAGCCATGCGGAATCCCAAAGAAGGCTCTGCTTTAGTAGCTTCACAATACTCTGCAGTACCAGTTATTAACGCCGGTGATGGCGGACATCACCACCCTACCCAAACATTGACCGATTTACTTACCATTCGCTCCCTTAAGGGCGGCTTTGAGGGTCATACCATAGGTTTTTGCGGAGACTTAAAGTTTGGACGGACAGTTCATAGTCTTTGTAAAGCTATGAGTCGTTACAAAAACAATAAATTTGTGTTTATCAATCCGCCAGAATTGTCTATTCCCCGGTATATAACGGAACAGGTACTGAAACCTGCCGGAATTGAGACTCGGGAAGTGCTACGCCTAGAAGAAGTCATCGGAGACTTGGATATTCTCTACATGACTCGTGTTCAGGCAGAACGATTTTTCAATGAGCAGGATTATATCCGCTTAAAAGACAGCTACATTTTGGATAAAGAAAAAATGAAGCTGGCAAAAGACTCTATGATCGTTTTACATCCTCTTCCCCGAGTCAATGAAATTTCACCTTCTGTGGATCAAGATCCCCGGGCAGCTTACTTTAAGCAGGTTAAATACGGCATGTACGCCCGTATGGCTTTAATCGCAAAACTGACAGGAGCACTCTAATGTTAAACGTAGATACCATAAAAAATGGCTTGGTTATTGACCACATTAAGGCCGGTTGCGGTCCCAAGATTTTTTCTTGGCTAGGCTTAGATAAGGCCACCTACTCCGTAGCCCTGATTTTGAATGTTCACTCTAATCGACACGGAAAAAAAGATATTATTAAAATCGATAACATTATCAATATCGATTACTCCGTATTGGGATTTATCGATCCCAACATAACAGTGAATGTGGTTTCAGACGAAAAAATCGTAAAAAAAATCACGCTATCCAAACCCGATAGAGTAGAAAACGTTATAACCTGTAAAAATCCCCGCTGTATAACCAGTACGGAATCATATCTACCGCATATTTTCCGTCTTGTAAGCAAGGAAACGGGAGAATATCGTTGCGAATATTGTGACGAAATCCATAAAGGTGGTTTGGGAGAACTAATATGAAAAATCTTTGCATCTTCAATGCCCGTTTGGTAGACGCATATAAGGATACCCAGGGATGTCTCTTTGTCAGCGGAGAAAGAATAAAATCTATAGTCACCGGAAACTTTTCTTCGGGTGAAATAAAAAAAATCGCTCAAAGCATTTTCTCCAAAGAGGAAGAGACAGAATTTGTTGATGCAAAAGGACTTATTATTCAACCTTCTTTTGTGGATCTGCACGCCCATTTTCGTTGTCCCGGGCAGGAACAAAAAGAGGAAATCGCTACCGCAGTAAAGGCCGCCGCCGCAGGTGGATTCGGAACTTTGGTGCTTATGCCCAATACTACCCCTCCGGTATCTTCTATGGAAGAAGCGGCAGCTGTCTGTGAACAGGCACAACAGTATTCCATGGCACAGGTTATTCAAAGTGTTTCCATCACCCATCATTTTGACGGAAAAACACTTTCTCACTTGGACACGTTACCGGACTATACAGCGTCCCTGATTTCCGCCGAATCTCCGCAATCATCTAGGGATTCGTTATACACCATTCCCGGCATTCCTCTTGTAACCGAGGACGGCAGAGACGTAGAGTCTGCGGCTGTGTTATTTCGAGCCATGGAACTATGTGGAAAAAAAGGTATCGCAGTTGCCTGTCATTGCGAAGATATGAGTCTTGCCGCAGAAGCCAGGCAATTTCGTAGCCGAGCCCGGGCAATTTTGTATGAAGGGGCAAAAGATAATCCCAACAGCTTTCTTAAGAATCTCCCCGAAGAAAAAAAACGGGAAGCCTTTGCTCTTTTGGAAGAAGCAAATCGTATTTTAAGAATGGCAGAAGATGTAGCAACAAAACGGAATATTGATGTGGCTCACGAAGCCGATTGCCATCTTCACGTATGCCACATAAGTACAGAGGGTTCTTTAGAGGCACTCCGCCAAGCAAAAGAGAAGGGATACAAAGTGACTTGTGAAGCCACACCCCATCATATAGGCTTTGGTCTTACAGCCTCAGATGAAAATTTAGTTCATATTGTAAATCCTCCCTTACGTTTGGAAAAAGACCAAGCTGCCCTTTTTGAAGCTCTCAAAGACGGCACCGTTGATTGCATTTCCACAGATCA
Organism: Candidatus Treponema excrementipullorum; assembly: GCA_018883625.1. GTDB lineage: Bacteria > Spirochaetota > Spirochaetia > Treponematales > Treponemataceae > Treponema_F > Treponema_F excrementipullorum. Next base: position 10,711 of record JAHLFV010000072.1, on the reverse strand, counting down.
TGCACCTCATACAGCCCAAGATAAAATCAATGGTGCTCCTGGCTTTTCCGGACTGGAAACAGCCTATGCCCTGTGCAATACAGTTTTAATTAAACAGGGTATTCTTTCCTATAAAGAATACGCAAAGTTAGCTTCCGCAAATCCGGCTGGTATTTTAAAACTGAATAAAGGCCCCTATGCCAGAGGCTTGTTGGAACCGGGATTCTTGGCTGACTTTATCCTATGCGATCCAGATTTTTCTTGGACAGTTCGGGGAGAAAATTTCTATTCCAAAGGGAAATATACTCCACTGGAAGGAAAAACTCTCACCGGAAAAGTTATGGCAACCTATTTCCGGGGTAGGTGCGTGTATAAGTTTGACGAAAAATAAAACTTGTACTCGGATACGTCATTCTTAAAAGAGATGAGTAGCTGTTCCATAAGCATTGAGGGGTAGAATAGAAAGTCCAACAATGCTTTACGCACTGACAAGTAAAAAATAGGGATAAAACAGTGTGTAAATGTTGCAGGGAACAAAAACCAAGTGGAGCAATATTGGGGCTTACCGTGACACCTGTAAGTAAGATCTCTGCACCACTCCAACCTGAAAAAAGTAGCCAGCCTTTTGAAATAAAAAAAGACCCCTTTGAAGAGCCCAGGTAAACTACGGCACAGAAATCAACTATCTGCCGCTGCTTTCTTCCGAACCTGACGGGGTTGGATAATGACTTCTTGCATAGCACCTGGACTCATCAAAAGAGTCCTAAAAAACGGAAAGAGGGGGATTCGAACCCCCGGTACCTTTCGGTACACAGCCTTTCCAAGACTGCACCATCGACCACTCGGACATCTTTCCAATAGGTAACCACCGCTACCAAATAAAAAAGGGCTTTACAGTAAGCCCTACGAGACTAAGAGGGTTCGAACCTCCGGCCTTCAGATCCGCAATCTGACGCTCTATCCAGCTGAGCTATAGTCTCAAAACCACGGAAGCGACAGGAGTCGAACCTGCCCGGCCTGTAAAGAACCGACGGATTAGCAATCCGTTGTATTACCGCTCTACCACGCTTCCAACAGCCATCTTTTCTTCTTGTATAAATCTGTCAACGGAATAAGTAAGAAAAGACTTCGGAGCAGGAGGGATTCGAACCCTCGGTACCTCTCAGCACAACGGTTTTCAAGACCGCCGCCTTAAACCACTCGGCCACCGCTCCAAAAAGCTTTAACATTCTACATAAATAATTTTATTTTGTCAACATATACTAACACTATGGAATAGTATTTTACATCTTGACGAGGCCTTAAGCTTTCCTTACAATTTTCTTTATGCAAAAAAAATTCGTGTTTACTGTTTTTTTATACTGCTACGAACTGTTTCGACTGATATTTGTTCTTACATATCATCCGGAATTTAATATAGAAATGTTGCCGGCTTCTTGGTATTTAGCTGTTCCTTTGATGACTTTTCCCTTTATTTTCCTTTATTTGTCCTCTAAAAAAGAATATCCTGCCGAAATTTTCTATAAACTTTTTGCTCTCACAAAAGTCCTCTCTGCTGCCGGAGCCGTGTCTTTTTTCAGAGCCGCATTTCCTGTATACTTCACTTACGGCCCTTTAAATAATTACTATTCCCTAAAATCTGCATTTATTTTAATGATATTTTCTGTATTTGATGTTATACTGGCTGTAGTATTTTTTGTAAAAAAAAGGTCGGAACATCTTTCTTCCGAAAAACTTTTTGCACAAAATACATCCCATACAACAGACTGTAATCACGGAGATGATGAACTATGCAAATAATTCCTATTGCCAGCGGAAAAGGTGGTGTCGGAAAGAGTCTGATATCGGCCAATTTAGCCATAGCTTTGGGACAAGCCAATAAAAAAGTCGTTCTCGCAGATTTGGATTTAGGTGCATCGAACCTTCATCTTGTTATCGGACATCAAGCTCCCAAAGTAGGTTTAGGTACATATTTAACAGGTCAAATAGCCTTTGAAGATATCATTATTGATACGGAATATCCCAATCTCCGCTTTATTCCCGGAGATTCTGAAATTCCCGGTCTGACTTCTCTAAAACTTGCTCAAAAAAAAGACTTGATTCGTAATCTTCAAAGTCTTTCTGCTGATTATCTTATTTTGGATTTGGGTGCCGGTGCCCACCTTACCATTCTCGATTTGTTTTTAATGACACCTCAGGCAATATTGGTAACAGCTCCTACGGTTACAGCAACTCTAAACGGGTATTTATTCCTTAAAAACACTGTTTTCAGAATGATGTACAATACCTTTGGTACCGATTCCAAGGCCTATGCATATTTGGAAGAAATAAAAAAAGATCCCACATCTTTGCAAAAGTTATACGTTCCCAAATTGTTGGAAAAACTTGAAGAAGTAGATCCTTCCAATGTGGCTGTATTTCGTCGACGATTGAATCAACTGAAACCCCAGCTCATATTAAATATGATTGATGATCCTCGAGACGCAGATAAAGCTTTAAAAATCCGTCGCTCCTGTAATGAGTATTTGGGATTGGATTTAAACCACTTAGGTGTAGTATACCGAGACACTATGCAGGACAAAGCGTTGGCGTCTCGTCTGCCTATAATTATTTACAAACCTCAGTCCCTTTTATCGCAGTCCATTTATCGTATTGCCGAAAAAATTATGACAGCCAAAACCATTAGTTTTGATGCTGACTTTAACTCTTTTGACCAGGCAGAATCGGAAGCTGAAGAAGATTTTGAAACAAAAATTTCCTATGTTGAAGATTTGTTAGGAACAGGGGCTCTGACCACCGGAGATTTGGCTGAAACTATCAAATCTCAGCAATATGAAATTACTCAGCTTAGAAAAGAAAATCAGCTGTTAAAATCAAAACTTGTAAAAGCTGCAAGCCAAGGTTTTAAAATATAAAGTAAAGGAATTTAGTATGCCTTTGTATATCAATTACCCTTCTTGGATCCACCCGGAAATTTTCCCCGGAGTACCCTTTCTTGGATTATTACGTTGGTATGGGTTGATGTATGTCTTTGCTTTCGGTACAGCCTTTTTGGTTTTGTCAAAGCTGGTAAAAGAAGGGGCTTTGAATACTCCCGATTATACTGTTAACGAAGATGATTTATTCGGTTTTTTTGCTACAGGCATAATTTTTTTGCTTATCGGGGCTAGAATTTTCTCAACCTTAATTTATGATACATCCGGTTTGTACTGGAAAAAACCATGGTTGATTTTTTGGCCCTTTGATGAAGCCGGTAATTTTACCGGCTTGGCAGGTATGTCTTACCACGGTGGATTTGTCGGTGGCCTTTTAGGAATGATTTTTTGGTGTAAAAAACATAAGCGGCCTGTTCTTCAATGGATAGATGCTATGGTTATAGCAATTTCTCTGGGTTATACCTTCGGGCGATTGGGCAATTTCTTAAACGGAGAGCTATTTGGCCGTATCACCACAGTTCCGTGGGGAATGGTGTTCCCCGGTGCCCAAAGTTTTTCTGTTTCCATCCCATGGGTTCAGGAAATTGCAGAAGAAGCCGGTATGGTTATACAGGAAGGACAGCGATTAGTAAATTTACCCCGTCACCCCAGTCAGTTGTATGAAGCATTTTTTGAAGGAATCGTTCTCTTTATAATTCTGTGGAGTTTGAGAAAACACAGTCCTTTCCCGGGTTTCCTTTCATCAATCTACACCATCGGATACGGAACATTCCGATTTATTATTGAATATTTCCGAGAACCTGACATCGATATTGGCTACAGAATAGAAGCCGTATCGGGAACTCCCACCTATTTTAATACGTCGTTGTTGAATATTTCCACGGGACAAATTCTGTGTCTGTTGATGATTGTGGGTGGGTTTCTTTTGATGTTCTTCTCTTGGTTCTATGCAAAGAAAGTAAGTAAGCACTGATAAAAAAACGGTTGCCATGATGACGGCAACCGTTTTTTTTGTATCATATTTCGTGTATTACTTTTGTATCAATTCTGCAAGTTTTTCTGCAGTAAAACCAAAATGCTCTGCCACCTTTCCTCCCGGCCCTGATGTACCAAAGCTACTGAGGCAGAAAATATTTTCCTGAGCAGTAACAAAACTTTCCCAGCCCATTTTTATCCCCGCTTCCGCTACAACCACCTTTGCCGGGGAACCGATGATCATATCCCGGAGCGTCTTAGGTTGAGAAGCGAAAAGTTCTCTGTCTATAACAGAAACGACCCGTACTTTTTTGTCTTTTACAAGATTTGCAGCCTGCAAAGCTAAATTCACTTCTGACCCGGTAGCTAGAATTGTTACGTCAGGATTTATATCTCCCTGTTTTACAATGTATCCGCCACATTCTATGGTATGTTTCCAATCTGCATCCTCTTTTTCGTACACAGTCAAATTTTGCCTGCTCAACATCAAACACACAGGGTGATTTTTTGCAGCCATGGCCATAGTCCAAGCAAGATTTGTTTCTTCGGCATCTCCCGGACGCAAAACCTGCACACCGGGAATTCCCCGTAAAGAAGCAAGTGTTTCTATAGGCTGGTGGGTAGGACCATCCTCTCCCACATAAATAGAATCGTGAGTCAAAATATAAATTACCGGAAGTTTCATCAAAGCGGCTAAACGGAGAGCGGCTCTGGCATAATCTACAAAAACAGCAAAAGTAGCGCAGAAACCTCGTAATCCACCATGCAAAGTGATTCCGGAAGAAATTGCAGCCATGGCAAATTCCCGAATTCCAAAACGAATAGTTCTGCCGGCTCTGTTTTCCGGTGAAAATACCCCATAATCCTTTAATGCAGTAGAGTTGGGACCTTCCAAATCGGCAGAGCCTCCCACCAAGCACGGATAGGCTTTCGCAATACTGGGTAATACCTTACCGGAAGCAGATCTGGTAGCTACGGAATCACCTACGGCGTATTGGGGAAGTTCAACAGCACATCCTTCACCACTGAACATTGCATCCCACTGATTTTTTTTGTCGGGATAAGTCCTTGCCCAAGCTTCAAAAGTTTGTTTCCATTTTTTTTCTGACTCTTCAAAGAGTTTTTCTTTGTTTTCAAAATACTTATAAGCTTCAGGCAAAACGTAAAATTTCTTTTCGGGATCCAAACCAAGATTTTTCTTTGACAAAGCTATATTTTCTTCCCCCAGCGGAGAACCATGTGCCTTGGAAAGACCTGCGTAAGGTGTTCCTTTACCTATAACGGATTTGAGCATAATCAAAGTGGGATGCTCTTTGTCCTTTTTGGCTTCCTCTACCAATCGATAAATTCCCTCTATGTCATACATATCTCCGGACAGCACTTGCCATCCGTAAGCTCTGTACCGACCGGCAATATCTTCGGTAAAGGTGATATCAGTAGAACCATCTATCGAAATTTTATTTTCGTCATAAAAAACAACGAGTTTGCCTAATTTTAGATGTCCGGCTAAACTGGAAGCCTCTGAAGAAACACCCTCCATTAAGCATCCTTCTCCCACCAAAGAATAAGTATAATGATCCACAACTGTATACTCTTCTGTATTAAAACGGGCAGCCAACATAGCTTCCGCAATAGCTTCACCTACAGCAACAGCGATTCCCTGCCCCAAAGGCCCACTGGTACACTCCACTCCGTCCGTATCACCGTATTCGGGATGACCGGGGCAGGCAGACCCCACCTGTCTGAAAGACTGTATATCTTCCAAAGATACTTTGTAACCGCTAAGGTGAAGTATGGAATATAATAACATGGATCCGTGACCGGCAGATAGTATAAATCTGTCTCTATCCACCCAAGATGAGTTTTGGGGATTATGCTTCAGTATTTCGCCGTACAAAACAGCAGCTAACTCAGCACACCCCAAAGGTAAACCGGGATGTCCGGAATTGGCTTTTTGTATAGCATCCATAGTCAAACTGCGAATAGAGAGGGCAACTGCCTCCAAAGATTTTACGTCCATGCTTACTCCTCAATCTACGTACTTTATGTTGATTTTTACAGTTTTAAGTAACAATAATGTAAAGGTACCACATAATCTGTAATACCTTCACGCCGACTATTGCAGAGAATCCTGTTCAACCCAAACAAGATTTGAAACATCGTATCCTAAAGCTTGGGCATACTCCAAATACTCTTGTTTTACTTCTTCCGAAATTTCAGGCGCTCTGGATAAAATCCATAGGTAATCAAAGTTTTTACCACCCACCAAGGCAGTGGTATATTCTTGGTCAATTTTCAGCACATTATAACCGGTATAAAAAGGACCGAAAAATGATACCTCCAATGCTCCCACTGTGTTGTCACCACGAAAACGGGCTTTTCCCAAAGCTTCCTGCCACTTATCCTTTTTTGTATTATATCCTGTATTAACAACTTTTACAGTTCCATCTTCATTTAGTGAGTAAGTAGCTGTAACATGAGATAAATCTTTTTCAAATCTAAAATCAAACCGGGCGATTTCGTACCATGTGCCCAAATATGATTCAAGACTAAAATCTTCTACAGGTGTTATTCCTTCAGGAATGGAAGCGCAGGAACATAACCCTATCGTCAAAAGAGCTACGATACAACCATACAAACAAAATCTGTTTTTCATACCAACCTCCAGATTTATATACAATCCCTACGGTATACTATATGGTTTATACATACATAAATCAATAACTATCAATTTGATTATTGAAACAAAGCTATAATATCTTTATCTGATTTTGTGTTTATTAACTTTTCCCGTATTTCAGGTAGTTGTGTCATTTTCGCTATTGAAGATAATATTTCCAAATGAGTACTCCGATTTTTTGTCAGCAACAGAAAAAATACAGAAACAAGACTACCATCAGGGCTTCCCATATCCAAGGGGTCTTTTACAAAAAAAATATAAATTCTTTCAGATTCTTCTTCTCTCAAAATTGATTTTCGGGGATGAGGCAGAGCAATACCGTTTCCCACTGCTGTGCTTAAAAGGTCTTCACGAAGTATCAATGCTTCGTATACTTGGTCTGCCGATAAATTCTCCGGGAATTCAATTGCATCACATACGTGACGATACACTTCTTGTACGGTTTTTCCCGGTACATCATATATTATTTTACCTTTTTCTATCAGTGAACTTATTAAATTAGATTTCATTTTTTCTCCTTATTGTGGGAATTTATTACTACAAATCGTTTTTTTTCAAATTTTTTCAGAGCAAGTCGCAATTCCGTTTCAACTTCATCAAAGTTATATTGCATTCCCTCTATAGACAACTGAATAGTTTTTAAATCTTCCTGAGAAATGTGCTCCTGATACAGTAAAGCTTCAAGCATATATTGAGTATGGGATAATAACTGAGTTAAGACCACCAATGAATGTTGCGGAAAAAAATCTAACTGAGCGTCGGCTATCTCTAAGTCTTTTACCAAATGAAATTCTTTCATATACAGATCAAGCAATGCTTTCCGAATATTCCCTCGTTCAAAGTCTGCAAACCAATTATACCGAGCCTCCAAAGCGAGTCTTCTGCCCCGAATAAAGCCCTGCACCTCTCTCCGTTTTATACCGGAAGTAATATCCCAATCTGTTTCTATAAAGTTCAGTATTTCCTCTTCATTATCTTTTTTATTGAAAAGTCCGTCTGTAATCCAAGAATCTAAAACTATCCGAGGTAAAACAAAGGGAACGCTTTCTCTTATCGGAGTCTTTTTTGATTTTTCGGGAATAACAGTATTTTCTTCCTGTCCAAACATCCAAGGACCAACGGCAGGAATATCTTGATTTTTCTTCCACAAACGGGTTTCTACTCCATAAGATTCAATTCCAATGACTTTAGATCGCAGAATAGCTTCTTCAATACTTCCTGCATATTTTTTATATAGCGTATGAGGATTTTCAAAATACGTTAATGCCAATTGTTCTTCAATGGATCCGCAAGGTCCCTGTTCAGTAAAAGATTTAATTAAAGCCTTTTCAAAATCAGAAAACCATATTTCCCGTTCTGTATCTTTTGCATTTTTCCGAAAGGGATTTTCCTTTTTGTTTACCAATGGATATAAATCCACAAAAGACAAAGACCAATTTGAAATAGTTCCTTGCAGATAATCACTTTTTTTAATAGTAACATCCTCAAACAGTGGACTTAAATCAGTTGCCATAAGATTGACATTTTGGATCGAAGTATCTTCCTGACTCATACCGTTATTCTCATTGGCAGGGTCAGACAAAATGATTTGCAACGCATACTCTTCTCCGTAAAGAAAAAAATAATCTACAGCTTCATTCACCGGTAATGTAACGATCTTGTGAGACAACAACTTACCCTTATATTTAAAATCGATTCTACCGCAACTAATATCGGGACGGACAAATGGCATACATCGGTGACCATGAATCAAATATTTTCCGGCAATTTCTCTTGCAGATAACTTTATGTTAAAGAATACATTCGTGAAAACAGCACCCCTGCTGATGTAGGTATTTTCTCCCATTTGAAAGACACTACCGTTAGTCTGCAAAAAATTTTCTATTTCAGATCTTAATACAGGTATCCCTGAGTTTTTTAAACATTTTTTTGCATAGGCTACCACATCATCAGTAGTAAACTCTTCTAGCTGTGCAGTGATATAACTTAATAAAAGACTTTCTATAACTTGATCCATTGTAATTATAATATAATGTCATAAATCAAAAAATCAAGTAAGGTTTTTTACCCTACCTACTCTTTTCGGAATATCCTAGAACAATTTTTTCCGGCCCGTTTTGCTTCATACAACGCCTTATCTGCCATAGCATATACATCTTTGTAAGACCGTCCGGTTTCTGTAGTACAGGCTCCCCCCACACTGAAGGTAACATATATAGGATTGCCCGTAGGAGATTTAAAATGAAACTGCCCCTTTTGTACCAACTCTTCTGCCTTCTTTTTCATTAGATCCTCGGAAATTAAGTCAAAAGCAAAAACACAAAATTCATCCCCTCCCATCCGAGACACTAGATCGTGATGTCTAAATACGGATTTAATCAACTGGGCTGCATCTTTTAATAACACATCTCCTATAGGATGACCTAAATTATCATTTACCGATTTAAAATTATCCATATCAATTATGAATAAACTACCGTCATGATTTTCTTTTTCAAGATAATTTTTTATTGTCTTCTCTGCTGTTATTTTATTATATAATCCGGTAAGACCGTCTATGGAAGCCAATTCTATTAAGGATTGCTGTTTTTCGATTTCGTCATTTACGTTTATTAAGTCAACATAGACTATTAAGTCTCCTGTCACAGGATCCACAACAAAAGTATTTTTTGATTCCAACCATATCCATTCCGAGTCGATTTTTTTTATATCTGCAATTTTAGGATAATCCTTAAAAAGCCACACACATGCCGACTTTGAAACCCTGAAAAGATTAGAAGACTGTCTCTCTGTTGCAAATTCCTGATCTACTCCAATAACGAGACTTTCCTTGAGTCTATCGACATCTTCTGGGTATACCATTTTTTCAATCAACATAAAAATTAAATCAGTGTAACTTATTTTTTCGTTATCGGTGATAAACCTATCAAAAAAACCGTCAGTGTTTTCAAGAACATTTCGCGTAGCATTATAAGAATAACTCAACAAGCTATTTTTTTGTGTACTGTTCCTGAACCCCTTCTCTCTATTCAATTCGCTGTGAACAAGTTCTTTTTCCAATACAATTTTTTCTTCCTTACACTTGAATAAAACGATAATATATGAACCTGCTAACATCACTGCATCTTTCAGTATGATTTCGAGATAAAATATCTTAGTCAATTGCAGACTCATCCCTCTTTGTCCTATAAGGGGAGAATAGAGGAAGGAAGACACCACTAATGCAAAGGCTATAACATACATGTAGGTTATCAGAATTTTCAGTTTACCTTTTTTATACAGCAAACTAGACAATTCTTTCACCGGCATTTTATAAGACAATATAACAAGAACTATTGCCGCTAGAGTCAATGCCATGGAAAACTGTAAAATGTTCAGTTTTACACTGGTTGTCACAAAAGTTTTTATATTGTAAAAATATCCTATAATTGCCACAGAGATGGTATAAATCGTACCGAAATTGATTAAAAATCCTCCCAGTACAAATATACTTACCTTTAAAGAATTTCTGGAAACTATCATTATCTCTAAAGTAACAAAAATCGGAACCAATACTATTATCAAATAGGGAAAACTTCCATCCATATTTGTTTCCATTAGTATAGCCGTATATCCGTTAATACAGCCAAAAATACAGGGATAAATAATATTCGTATTGAAATTTTTCAAAAACTGTTTAACAAAATAAAAAGCAGATAGCGTAAACAACAATGAAAAAACTAACAACCCAAAGAAAGAGCTATAAAAATTGATAATACCGTAAGCAACTTCTTCCATAACGTCTCTCATAAGTAGATATTCTATCTACTTATAGTATAACACCAAAATATAAAAAAAACAGCAGTTTACACATAAAATGTAAACTGCTATCTGTTTATCTGATATCTTCTATTTCCGCCTGCGCGTCGTTCAGAATTTCTTCCATATCTTTTTTTACAATTCCCGAGACTTTAATGGTACACCTTCGTTTAGTTAAGTCATCGCCATCAGTAGTTACAAGAGAAACAATATTCCCGTTTTTATCTGCAATATCTTTAGAAACTCTAGCTAGCAATCCCGGTTTGTCATCAACAAGGAATGTAGCCCGTATACCGGCACTCCTTGCCCCAAACATGTGCACAAAAACTCTGAACAAATCCGT
>JAHLFV010000071.1 GCA_018883625.1 Candidatus Treponema excrementipullorum | reverse complement strand
AGCGATATACTGCATTACCTTCAAATCCTGTGTACAAGCTTTTGTACAGGCATTACAGCCTACACAGGCATAAATTTCAGGATACAATTGCATCATAATCTGCTGTTCAGGCTTTACCTTCTCGATGTCATATATCTGTTTTACCAAGGGAAAGAAAGGTAATGTTGCAACATACATTTTGTCTTCAACCTGTGTCTGGCAAGCAAGACAAGCATGAAGCTCCTTATCTCCTTCGATACGATACAAAGTGGCACAGGCGCCGCAAAAACCGTTACGACAACCGCATCCCCGAACCAACTGGTATCCTGCATATTCCATTGCAGTCATTATGGTCAGGTTAGAGGGAACTTCGTATTTTTTACCAAACAAAAAAACTGAAACCATCTTACTCATCTTTTTCTCCTAGTATTCAGAAGGCAATTCGCCCAACTGGTCAAAACGGAACACCGGTCCGTCTTTACATACATATTTATCGCCGATATTACAGCGTCCACATTTACCGATACCGCACTTCATACGCAATTCCATGGTAGTATACACTTGGGTATCTTTAAATCCCAACTCTTTTAATCCGTTCAAGGTGAACTTGATCATAATAGGCGGTCCACACATAAGAATAGTTTTTCTTATATCCGGATTGAGCTCTTTTACATAATTAGGGATAAAACCTACGTGACCGTCCCAGTCATCCTGAGGATTATCAATCGTAAGGTTTACCTCTACTCCCTCGGTTTTCATCCACTCGTCTATGATTTCCTGATAATCTACCAAGTCTGCCTTGGAACGGGAACCGTAAACAATCTGTACGGAACCGTAATCGGAACGCTTATCCCGTACATAGTTAATAACGGAGCGCAGAGGAGCCAATCCGATTCCTCCGGCAATAAAAAGCAAATCCTTGCCCTTTAAGTCTGTATCAACAGGAAAACCGTTTCCGTAAGGACCGCGAACGGTGATCTGCTGTCCCACATCCATCTCATGAAGCCATGTAGATAAACAGCCACATTTCTTCACACTGAATTCCATGTATTCTTTGTTGGTAGGAGAAGAAGTTATAGAAATCATTGCTTCACTGACTCCGGGAACAGAAAGCATGGCACACTGTCCGGGAATGTGTTCAAACAATTTTTTTCCGTCTTTACCCACAACTCGAAAGGTTTTTACATCCGGTGTATCTTGACGGATATCCGTAACTACACCAACTACAGGTATAAGGGTATCATGTTCCATTATGCATCTCCCTAGTTCTTTCCCAAAGTTTTCATAACTTTAACAATATTCATTGAAATAGGACACTTTGCCAAACAACGACCGCATCCTACACAACTGTACTCTCCGTTGTGATTTGCCGGATGATACACCAATTTATGCATAAAGCGCTGACGGAAACGTTCCAACTGAGTAGTTCTTGGATTACCGTGAGCCATTTGAGTAAAATCGGAATACATACAACTATCCCAACAGCGGAATCGTTTAATACCGTGACCGGTATCAAAATCCCGGATGTCATAACACTGACAGGTAGGACACACAAAGGTACAGGTACCGCAACCTAAACAAGCCTTAGACAGTTTTTCCCAAGCAGGATCATTGAACAATTCCATCAGGTTTTCACCTTTAAATTTGTCCATTTTAAGATGAGCAAAGGGAAGAGCTTCCAATTTTTTACTTACTTCACTCTTTTGGGCATCTACCTTTGCGTTGGCATCCTGTGCAGCATCTTCAAAACAAGCTTTGTATTTTTCCAAAAAGTTTTTGCCCTTATCGGTAACTGCTTCCAAGTACATCATTTCATCTACGATCCAAGAAGTAATATCACCGCCGGGATTGGTAGCATCTGTACCGAAAAGATTACAGAAACAGGTGGGAGCCGGTTCCGTACAAGCTAGCGTGATCATTACTCCGTGTTCTCGACGATTCTTGTAGTACGTATCGATAGGATCTACCAAAAATACTGTATCCAAAACATGGAAAGCTGCTGCATCGCAACCACGAACACCGAAAACCGCAAAGTTCTTTACGTCTGCGTGAGCATCAACGACATCTATATTTTTGCCTTCCATTTTGAATTCCATAAGATTTTCTGTCTGAGGAAAGAAAAAATCTTTGGCACTTCTGACAGTATTCAAAGCAGTACTGAGCTTATCACCCTTTTCCCACTTTTTGAATTCTGCCTGACCGGCAACATTGTCAACCGGCAGGTAAAGCTCTTCTTGTTCCGCTACGGCTGCAAAAAAATCATTTAACTTAGCAACAGGGATTTGAAACATTATTTTCTTCCTCCTTGCTCGGGACTGCGTTCATACACAACAGAAGGTTCTACGTCACCGGGAGTAAAATTGGTAAGCGGTGTTCTTCCTTCTGTTTCCATACCTGCCTGATAATCTCCGTATAATTCGTTAATATCTTTGATAAACTTTCTGTTTAACAGATGTAACGGGATTCTTTGAGGACATACTCTGGAACATTCACCGCAGTCTGTACAGCGACTGGCAACATGAAATGCCCGGATAATATGGAACATATTTTCTTCAAAATCATCTGCAGCTGCCTTCTGTGCAATACCTGATTTAGGATTATCAAATACACAGTTTTCACAACTACAGGCAGGACATACATTTCTACAGGCATTACATCGGATACACCGGGAAAGTTCCCCACGCCAGAATTCATACCGTTCAGAGGGGGTCATGGCTTCTAACTTGGCAACGGCATCAAAACGTGCCTGTGCTCTTGCCGGATCCAATTCTGATTCGTCGCAGCCATCTATGAGCTCATCGTAGGCAACGTGTTTTGTACCCCGACACACAAGGCACCGTTCGGCTGTTTCCTTTGTTTCAGGATCTTTCATACCGGTACAGGGAATTCCCACCGCATGAACCTTACTTCTGTCAAAACGGTGTTCCTTTTGTAACTGATTAAAACTGTATGTATCGCAAGGCTTTAAGAAAACGAGGATTTTTCCCTCTTTTCTTGTTTCTTTTATCAAAGCCTTTGATAAGTTTGCACCACAGTATTCATTGTAGATAAAATCACTGTCTATTTCTTCCGAAGAAGTAAAAACCCAAGGAGTTATATCGCTTTCGAATAAGCCTTTTTGCCAACCAAGGACTCGGTTTACGGTACCGGCTGCCAAAAGCTCCTTAGATTTAGCTTTGATAGCTTCCATTACTGTTTCGTACATCTAAGGTCCTCCAATCGTTTGTTTTTACCCAAAGCAGTCACTGTTGCCACAAATTCGTTCATTGTAGTAGCGAATTTTGCACCTTCTGCGGCAGAAACCCACTCAACCCGGGTACGACCTTTCTCTATTCCCAAATAATCTAACATGGAAAAAAGCAATGTCATGCGGCGACGGGCATAATAGTTTCCCGTAGTATAGTGACAATCTCCCGGATGGCATCCACATAAAATTACACCATCTGCGCCCCGCTGAAAAGCCCGAAGGATAAACATGGGATTAACACGACAGGAACAGGGAACACGGATTATTTTTACATCGGCAGGATATGCCAGCCTGTTTGTTCCTGCCAAATCCGCTCCGGCATAGGAACACCAGTTGCAACAAAAGGCAACTATTTTAGGTTTGAAATCTTTGTTTTCTTCTACAGACATACTGCATCAACCTCCGCCATAATCTGTCTATTTGAGAATCCGTTTAAGTCCATGGCACCAGACGGACAAGCTACGGTACAAGCACCGCATCCCTGACAAACAGCCGGATTAACCTTAGCTACCCGACGAAGCAACATAGTTCTGTCCGGCTGACGGAATTCTTTATCTTCATAAGTAATAGCACCGTAGGGACAAACTTTTTCACAGGAAGAACAGCCGTTACACATAAGTTCATCGCTATGGGCAACACAGGGGTTGTTCTTTAATTTATCTTTGACCAACAATCCGATAACTTTAGCAGCTGCGGCACTGGCCTGAGATACTGTTTCGGGAATATCTTTTGGTCCCTGGCAGGCACCGGAAAGATACACACCGGCAGTTGGACTTTCTACAGGACGCAGTTTAGGATGAGCCTCTGTAAAGAAATCATTTGTATCCATACTGGCTGTAAGCATTGTGGCCAAAGGGCGTGCTGTTTTGTCCGGCTCAATGGCGGCGGCTAACACTACCATATCAGCTTTGATGTGCAACTGTTTATCTGCCAACAAATCAGAACCCTGAACATCCAAAGTACCGTCGGCATTGGGTGTTACTTTTCCTACCATACCTTTGATGTAATGGACGCCGTACTGCTCTACTGCTCGACGGTAGAATTCATCAAAGCTCTTACCGGGAGTTCTTACATCGATATAGAATACATATACGTCTGTATCGGGATACTTTTCTCGGGTCAGCATGGCATGTTTTGCTGTATACATACAACAAATCTTAGAACAATATTCCTTACCGCCTTTGCAACTGTCTGATTCACGGCTTCCTACACACTGTACAAAAACAATCGTTTTGGGATGTTTTCCGTCAGAAGGACGTAACAAAGTTCCGCTGGTAGGTCCGGCAGCATTGGTCAAACGCTCGAATTCCAAAGAAGTAACTACGTCTTTACTCTGTCCATAAGCAAATTCGTCGTATTTGTCCAGTTTAATGGGATTATAACCGGTAGCTACAACGATTGCACCGTATTTTTCCTCTACGTAGGTATCTTTTTGAGTGTAATCGATACAACCTGCGGAACAAACCTTTGAACATACACCACACTTTCCGTTTAACAACATGTTACAGTGCTGGGGGTCAATAGTAGCAACCTTAGGAACTGCCTGGGCAAAGGGAATATAGATAGCGGATCTGTTACTCATGCCTAAGTTAAATTCACTGGGAACTTTCTTTTGAGGACATTTTTCCACACAAATACCGCAACCGGTACACTTTGTTTCATCTACATACCGGGCTTTACGTTTGATTTTAACGGTAAAGTTTCCCACGAATCCTTTCACTTCTTCTACTTCACTGTAGGAGTAGATAGTGATATTTTCATTTTGAGCACAGTCAACCATCTTAGGTGTAAGGATACAGGCTGCACAGTCTAAAGTGGGGAATGTTTTGTCTATCTGGGTCATCTTACCACCGATAGTAGGTTCTTTTTCAACGATATCCACTTTGAATCCGGCTTCCGCAATATCCAAGGCTGTCTGAATACCTGCAATACCTCCACCGATAACGAGAGCCCGTTTTGTAACAGGAGTTTCGCCTGCTGTTAAAGGTGTATCAAGGTGGGTTTTTGCCACGGCAGCTTTTCCCAAAGCTACAGCTTTTTCCGTTGCTGAATCCTTATCTTTGTGGATCCAAGAACACTGCTCTCGGATATTGGCAACTTCTACCATGTGAGGATTCAGTCCGGCTGCTTCGGCAGCTTTTCTAAAAGTTGCCTCATGCATACGAGGTGAACAGGAACAGATAACCACACCAGTCAAGTTGTTTTTCTTAATTGCGTCCTGAATCATGTGCTGTCCGGCTTCAGAACACATATACTGGTACTCGGTAGCATATACAACACCGGGTTCCAAGTTTAATCTTTCGGCAACTTTCTTTACGTCAACGGTTGCCGCAATATTTGTACCACAATGGCACACAAAAACACCGATTTTTTGCATTGTCTTTCCTTATTTGCTATACTTTCTAAAAGCACTGACAAGTAGCTGCTGAGGAATTTCTGCATCTTCTTCAGCTAACTTGGCAACAGCCTCTGCTTTTAAGTGATTTTGGCCGGCTTCCCGAATCACGGCAAGTCTTACGCCTTCCACCAACTTTGCAGGCTCCACGTTTCTCGGACACCTATCAACACAGGCAAAACAAGATAAACAACGATATAAAGACCGAGATTTCATCAAAGGTTCAATATCTCCGTTCTCTACCATGTAGACAAATTCATGAGGATGATACTCCATTTCGTCATATGCAGGACATGTGGCAGAACACTTGCCACATCGCATACATTTTCTGGGATTCACACCACTGGAACGGATAATTTGTTCTTGTAAAAACTTATTTTCCATCGGATCCTCCTACATCAGAACCGGAAGAAACTCCGAGAGCCTGAGCCAATAACTCTGTAAAATACACAACAGGAAGATTTTCACTTTGTTGATTTTTATTTAAGTTATATAAACACAAAGGACAGGCTGTAACCAGCAATTCTGCCCCATTTTCAGCGGCATTGTGCAAAATCTTTTTGCTTCGTTTTTCCGGTACAGAAGGATCTTCGGCCGTCAAATAAGCTCCGCAACATTCATTACGCTGATTGTAAATAACCGGCTCCCCGCCAATGGCTTTAATAAAATCTTCCAATATCTTGGGATTTTCCGGATTGTCCATCTGCATAACACGTCCGGGACGGAGTAAAAGACATCCGTAATAGGCACCGATTTTTTTACCGGTAAAAGGCGCTACTACTTTTTCTTTGATTTTGTCAAAACCTACCACGTCACGTAATAACTCTAAATAGTGATACACCTTTGTTTCACCATGATAAGGAGTTTCCAAAGCCATATAGTTGTTGGCTTTTGTGCAAATATCCTCATCACTTGCCATATCCTGATTCACCTGCTTAATAACATTATGACAGGCAGAACAGATAGTTACCAAATCATGACCGGCATCCCTAGCCGCAACCAGTGTGCGTACGGAAGATAACTTGGTGGCAATTTCATCCTTCGCCATAGGATAGACACCACCGCAACACTGCCATTCGGGTACCTCTTCCAAAGTTACACCCAAAACTTCGGCAGCAGCACGGGCACAGCGATCAAGCTCTATGGCTTTTGTCCGTAAAGTACAACCTGGATAATAACTGAAAGTCATATATGTTTCATCCTTTTGTTTAGCATCAAACCATCTTTTCAGGATGGAATACTTCATCAAATTTCTCTGCTGTGAGGAATCCCAATGCTACGCAGGCTTCTTTGAGAGAAATATTTTCTTTGAATGCCTTTTTGGCTGTTTTTGCAGCGTTTTCATAACCGATGTAGGGGTTAAGAGCCGTAACAAGCATAAGAGAATTATGCAAATTATGATGCATCTTTTCTTTATTGGCTTTTATTCCTACGGCACAGTTGTTATTGAAAGAAACCATAGCTTCCGCCAACAACCGAGTTGACTGCAAGAAATTGTATATACAAACAGGCATAAAAACGTTTAATTCAAAGTTACCCTGGCTGGCTGCCATTCCTACGGCAACATCATTACCTATAACCTGAACTGCAACCATAGTCACAGCTTCGCACTGAGTGGGATTAACTTTACCTGGCATAATAGAAGATCCGGGTTCGTTTTCCGGAATTGTAATTTCTCCCAAACCGTCACGAGGACCGGAAGCTAGCCAGCGAACGTCGTTAGCAATTTTCATCATATCACAGGCGAGCGCTTTTACTGCACCGTGAGCAAACACGATTTCATCTTTGCTGGTAAGAGCATGGAATTTATTTGCTGCGGTTCTAAAGTCTTTTCCCGTTAGTTGAGAAACAGCTTCTGCAACTTTTACGTCAAAACCTTTAGGTGCATTGAGACCGGTACCTACCGCAGTACCACCCAAAGCCAACTCTTTAAGAGGCTCCAAAGAACGGAGAATCAATTCTTTGTCTCTCTCCAGAGAAGAACGCCAACCACTGATTTCCTGTGAAAAGGTAATAGGTGTGGCATCTTGCAAGTGGGTTCTTCCGCTCTTTACGATACCTTCGTGTTCTTTTTCCAGTCTTTTGAAAGTTTCTACCAACAAATCGATGGCAGGAATAAGTTTGTCTTCCAAAGCCATAACGGCAGAAATGTGCATGGCTGTAGGAAAGGTATCGTTAGAGGACTGACTCATATTGATGTCATCGTTGGGATGCAAAAGTTTTGCACCAGCAATTTCATTTCCTCGATTAGCGATAACCTCATTAGCATTCATGTTTGATTGAGTACCGCTTCCGGTTTGCCATACAACGAGAGGAAAGTGATCGTTTAAAGAACCGGAAATAACTTCATCACATGCCTGACTGATGGCAGCAAGCTTTTCAGCTGTCATTTTCTCCGGCTTTAATTGGTTATTAGCAAGAGCAGCAGCTTTTTTTAATATACCAAAAGCCTTTGTAATTTCCCGAGGCATTGTTTCAATGCCTACACCGATTTTAAAGTTCTCATGACTGCGCTCTGTTTGAGCTGCCCAATACTTATCTGCGGGGACTTTTACCTCACCCATAGAATCGTGTTCAATTCGATATTCCATGTCTATTCCCCGTTAGAATGTGAGTTGTTTAATTATATCTTTCAAGCAGTCAGCACTTTTGTGCAACAAGGCAATTTCGGCATCGTTAAGAGGTACTTCGATTTTTCCGGTAATTCCGTCACGGCCTACAAGAGACAATGTACTGATACAAACGTCTTTAATTCCGTATTCTCCGTGCATAAGAGCAGAAACTGTCAATGTGCTTTCTGCTTCACCCAAAACGCACTTACAAATGTGGCAAACAGAAATTGCAATAGCATAGAAAGTAGCACCTTTGCGGGAAATAATTCGACCACCGGATTTACGTACGTACTGTTCTACTTCTTCTCTTACCAAAGTAGGATACAGCTTATCTGACAAAGTAGTAACTCTTTTGCTAAACTCATCGATAGGAATAGAAGAAATATTTGCCAAAGACCAAGGCACAAAAGATGTGTCACCGTGTTCACCGAAAACATAAGCGTGTACATTCTGCTGTGCAACATGGAAGTATTCTGCAAGACGAGAACGCAAACGAGCTGTATCCAAGCTGGTACCGGAACCGATAATTCTGTTTTCTGGGATACCTGAAGTTTTATGAAATTGGTATGTAAGAATATCTACAGGATTAGCAACGATAATGTATGTTGCATCAGGAGCTGCTTTTGTTATTTCCGGAATAATTGTCTTTGTAATATTTACGTTTGTCTGAGTCAAATCAAGACGGGATTGACCGGGTTTTCTGGCAACACCAGAAGTCAAAATAACAATGTCAGAATCCTTTGCATCGGCATAGCTTCCTGCATAAATATTTACGGGATTGACAAAGGCCATACCTTGGCGAATATCCAAAGCTTCTCCCAAAGATTTTTCCAAGTTGATGTCAATCATGACAATTTCGGATGCCTGTCCCTGAACAGCAAGTGTGTAAGCAATTGTAGCACCAACACTTCCAGAACCAATAATTGTAATTTTGTTTCCCATACATTACCATCCTTAAAAATTAAAACTTTATCGCCTAAATTTTATCCATTTAAGTTTATAGCATTGTAACAAAAAAGAAAAAAAAATGGAATACTTTAGATAATATTTTATCTATATTTTGCCATCAGGGATTTTGCAAAATCCGTTTAAAAGCTTGTGTTTTTGTCCCGAATGCACGATAAAAAACATATGAATATGCGTAAAATTATCTGTTTGTGTACTCTGTTTTTTTTATTGATTCCGACACATATTTTTTCTCAAAAAACTTCTCTCAATACCGACATCCCCTTAACTCCGGCTTTTGTTTTTGTTCCTAACGAAAATATGCAGGTTGAAGGAGACCTTCCCTTATCCTCTTATGACTTGATACGGGCATCTTTGCTTTTTTCTTCCTGTCCGTTGGATTCGGAAAGAGGGATAAAAACCTTACTGTTGTTCAGTGAAATGGCCCAAGAAGTTAATTCACCGGAATACCGTCAGATGACAGCCTATGACAGAGGCGAGGCAATTCTCCGTCTTATGTACAGAAATACATTAAAAACTTATAAAATGGCTGAAAGCAATATGGATACTCTATTTTTGGAAGGAGTGTACAACTGTGTTTCTTCCAGTGTGCTGTATTATACTTTGGCAAAAGCAGCAGGTCTAAAAGTAACAGCCTACAAAACTGTAAATCACAGCTTTTGTTCTGTTTCTACAGAGAAAGGCGAAATCGATGTGGAAACCACAAACCCTTATGGCTTTGATCCGGGAGTGAAAAAAACATTACCCAGTACAGGTTCTAACGGAAACAGTTATGCCGTAGTCCCTAAATCTTACTATAACGATAAAATCAAAATCAGTGACAAACTGTTGGTTGCATTAATCGGAGGCAACAACAGTTCTTTGGCCATGCAAAAAAATAATTATAAGTTGTCAATTCCCCTTACCATGGCTCGGTTGGCTTTTGTAGGCGAAACAGTCACCAGCGGAGGAAAAGAGTTAAAAAATGAAGTAGATATTACCTGTACAAACTACGTTTATTATTTACAAAATCAGAGGTTGTACAAGGATGCCCTTACATGGCTCAGCAAAGCCATCAGTCAAATACCCACCTCTCCAATTTGGCAAGAGTGCATTGATACTACAGTATATAATTACATCACCTATTATCTGAATAAAGGGGATATTGAAGAAGCTCAAAACGCTTACAATACATGGATAGACGTGTTGTCAGAAAAAACACGGGATCAGATACCCTTAAATATATTTATAGGCCAACTAAACACGGAGCCTTACAGTATGACCCCGGATAAAGCATTGGATTATTTAGATACCATGGCAAGAAATCCTTTAGCCCAAACTACAGAAGGCAAAACAGTGTTGCTTAGAACAAAGGAATACTTTTGGCAAGAAAAAATAAAACCTCTTGTTGCACAACAACTTTTTTTTGAAGCTGCCACCGTGGCTGACCAAGGATTACAAGATATTCCTTCCAGTGCTCTACTTTTATCTTTGAAGAAACAATGTCTTAATAACCATGCTGTTCTTATCCATAATCAGTATGCAACTTTATTTAATCAAGGCAAATATCAGGAAGCTTTGGAATTATTGCAACGGGGAATAAAAGAAGTCCCCGGGAATACAACGTTGTTATCAGATATAAACAGAGTACAAAGAGCTTTAGGAAATTAAAAAAAAACTGTCCGCTTTTTGCGGACAGTCCTCTATACTGCTTGTGATTTTTTATTCTTTAGTCTCATCAATTGATTTTGGCAGAATAAGGTTCAACACAATACCAACTACAGTTGCTAATGCTACGCCACTTAAAGAGAATGTAAAATTCTTTCCTACATGGAATTGCAGCATACCACCACCAATACCGATTACCAAAATTACGGAAGAGATCGTTAAGTTTCTCTTGTCCTTGTAGTCAACACCACTTTCCACAATGGTACGTAAGCCACTGGAAGCGATTAAGCCATACAACAACATGGAAATACCACCCATAACAGGTCCTGGTAATGTTTGGATTATAGCACCAAACTTTTGTATGAAGGAAAGAATCACAGCAAAAACCGCAGCTCCCCCAATTACCCATACACTGTATACTTTTGTAATTGCCATAACACCGATATTTTCACCGTAGGTTGTGTTGGGCGGTCCTCCCCACAAAGAAGCCCATGTTGTAGCAAGACCGTCTCCCAACAATGTTCTGTGAAGTCCGGGATCTTTGTAAAAATCTTTACCTACCACCCGAGAAGCCACCAAGGTATCTCCTAAGTGCTCACAAATTGTGGCAAGAGAAACAATAATAAAGGTTACTATCGGTACAAAGTGAAATTCCGGTATGGCAAAGGAAGGCAAGCCTAACCATTGGGCCTCTGAAACAATGGAAAAATCAATTAACTTATATGCGGGAAAAAACATTCCCATGACCAAGGTGAAAATATATCCACCGATAAGTCCTGTCAAAATTGAAATGGTATTAAAAAAACCTTTAAAAAAGATCGTAGCAATAATAGCTACTGCCAACGTAAAGGCTGCTATAGAAAAATATACCAATGAATAATTCCCTGCACCATCATACATAGAGGATTTCATGGCAGTAGGAGCCAAATTCAACCCGATAACAATAATAACAGACCCGATTACAACAGGAGGCAAAGCTCTGTCTAACCATTTTGTACCCACCAAGCGGATAATTCCTGCCACCAGGGCGTAAAAAATGCCGGCACAAAAGGCTCCACCTAAAGCCGCCGGCATTCCGTAAGTTCCTGATATTCCGATAAGAGCCGGAATAAAAGCAAAGGAGGACCCCAAAAAAGCGGGGACTTTAGCTCCTGTGATCAAAATATACAACAGAGTTCCTGTTCCGGCTGTAAACAATGCCACAGAAGGATTTAATCCTGTTAATAAAGGTACAAGGACAGTTGCACCGAACATGGCAAAAACATGCTGAAAACTCAAGGGAATCCATCTTCCCAAAGAAGGTCTGTCAGCAGGTCCCAAAATTCCAGTTTCTTTCGACATACATATGCTCCTCTTGTTATTTGGCAATAATATCACAAAACACCATTAAACGTAAAGATATGCTAAGTTTTTCTTTTGATTTTATTTTGTTACATAAAAAGACCTTGATTTAGACTGATAAATTTTATAGAATCGTCAATAGACTTGTTTAATAAACTTTAAGGATGTATGTCATGGAAAGTAGTTCTGTACAAAAAAATCAAGAAATAAGTTTTATAGATTTGTTAGCAGTACTTATCAGATATAGGGTGTTGATTATTTTGGGAACTCTTATTTTTACCGGTGTGGCAGTGTTATATACGACCATTCTGCCAAAATTTTTTCCGTCCATGAACACAAGAAGTATTGCCGTGACATATACCTTGGAAACACGGGAATTACCGTCAGATGTACAAAGGATTTTAAGCAATTCCCAAGCAAGTATCACATTACTAACCATGTCCCGTCTCCAAAACCAGTTTTTTTTTGCAGAACAATATAAAAAACTGTTTAAAGATAAAAAAAATATTCCAAAGGATGATTACGAATACAACATAATGATACAACAGTATCAAAAAAACAATTATTCAGTATCTAAAGGTGAAATACCGGGAACATTATTTGTTACGTTTACTATTCCCGATACAGAAGAGTACAAAGAAAAAGTATCTTCTTTTATGGAAGATAGTATTGATCTTATCAATAGCGAATTAAAATCAACTATAATGCCTCAAATTAATGCTATGTTAACTTTGTTGAAAGAAATCGAGTTGAAAGAAATCGATATGAAAGAAAATACAAATCAAGAGGGAAACATGTCTACTTACTTACAGGACCAAAAAAACATGTTGCAGTTAGAATACGTGGTAAAAAACTATGATTCCTTTGTAGAAGCTGACGACATTCCTTACATCGTTCCTTTACAACAGGACTCTAAGCTTTTTACCATTATCATTGTAGCTTTTGCTTCCTTTTTCCTGTTTGTTTTTATTGCCTTTACACTCAACGCTGTCAAAAATATCAAACAAAATCCCCAAGCCCGCCAAACCATCAGCGACGCTTGGTACCGTAAAGACTAAACCGGCACTTCAATAAAAAACCTCGGAGTTAACAGAACAAAGGTTCCAAGCTCCGAGGTACCCCTCTCAAAACATGTTTTGCCTTTTACATAGCTTCAAGAGCTTTAATAACTAAATCGCCCATTCGCTTTGTACCTACAAGTTTTCCTTCAGCTTTAACTTTATCCCAGTCAGCACCGGTACCGGCAATATCTCCTGTACGCCAGCCATCATCAAGAACACGGTTTACGGCAGCCTCTACAGCATCTGCCTCTTTACCCATATCAAAATCGTAACGGAGCATCATGGCACAGGATAGAATAGTAGCCAAAGGATTAGCTTTATCTTGTCCTGCAATATCGGGAGCAGAACCGTGAATAGGCTCATATAATCCGGGGCCGGTACCGTCTCCCAAAGAGGCAGATGCCAGCATTCCTATGGAACCGGTAATTTGACTTGCTTCATCGGAAAGGATATCACCAAACATATTACTTGTAGCAATAACATCAAACTGTCCCGGATTACGAACCAACTGCATGGCAGCGTTATCTACATACATAAAAGACATTTCTACTTCGGGATAGTCTTTCTGTATACTTTGGGCAACATCCCTCCATAATCGGCTTGATTCCAAAATATTTGCTTTATCTACTACACAAAGTTTTTTTCTACGCTTCATAGCGGAAGAAAATCCTAACCGTAGAATTCTTTCTATCTCAGGTTTTGTATATTTTTCCGTATCCCAAGCCTCATTTCCGTCAGCACTTCTTCCTCTGTCACCAAAGTAAATTCCGCCGGTTAATTCACGAACAATTAATATATCAAGCCCTTGCCCCACAATTTCATTTTTTAACGGACAAGCGGCTGATAACTGCTTAAACATGACAGCCGGACGGAGATTTGCATATACCTTCATACCTCCCCGCAAACCAAGCAGTGCCTTTTCCGGCCTCATGTGTCCGGGAACAGCATCCCACTTTGGCCCACCTACAGCACCTAATAGAACAGAGTCACAGGCAAGACAGGTATCCAGTGTCTCTTGCGGCAAGGGATCTCCCACAGCATCAATGGCAGCTCCTCCAGCTAAAACGGGTTTATAGGTAAATAAATGTCCGAATTTTTTGGCTATTGCGTCTAAAACCCGTACACCTTCTGCAACAATATCCGGTCCAATTCCGTCTCCGGGAATAAGAGCTATCGTTTTTTCCATAATTATTTGTACCTCAACAAGCCTTCCGGCAGTTTAAATTATACTAAAAAATATTAGTATGTATTAATATATTACTGGAAAAATCAGTATATGTCTACAATATAACTAAAGTAATTTTAGCTAATATAAATTTCTCTTTGTCTGCTTAAGTATTTACTTAAAACTTGAGATTTATTCTATTTTGCTTTACACTAGATCAGAATTATAAGGAGCATGACTAAACTATGAAAGACAAGGAACTCATGTGTACGGAAAACCATAACTCAAACACCAGTGAAGATGGAAATCCTGAAAAAAGATTGTATCGTTCTCAAAACAAAATTATCTTAGGAGTATGCGCCGGTATAGCGGAGTTCTTTAACATAGATCCCATTATTATTCGGCTTTTGGCAGTCTTTTTTACCCTAGCCGGTATGGGAAGTGGCATTGCAACGTATATTATAGCAGCAATAATCATTCCCAAGAAACCGACAGACCAAGGATAAAACTTTTTTATGCCCTTTCGATTTTGAAATTTTCCCCAAGCAGACAGCAAGTATAGATATTAATCCTTGGGCTTTATGTACAGTCGAAACGAGCTCCCAAAGCCCCCATTTTTGGGAAAAAGTCAGGAAAAGATACGGCACAACATTCAGCATCTTTAACGGTGACAGATTCCTGAAGAGCCAATCCCATCACGGCAAAAGACATAGCTACCCGATGGTCTTTAAAAGAGTCAACTGTACCTCCGTGGATTTTAAACTCAGGATTTACCTTCCCATCCGGCGTCAAAGGGCTGTGCCCGTGGATAATCATATAATCTTCGCCCTCTTCTACGAAAGCCCCTAACTTCGTCAATTCATGGCACATAACAGTTATTCTGTCTGTTTCCTTTTTTCTGCACACACCGATATCTTCGATGATAGTAGTCCCTTCGATGAAACATGCTATAACAGATAAAGCAGGCACGGCATCTGGAAAACCGGCACAATTGATCCGTAAAGTTCTGTCCGGGAAATGTTCCGCAGAAAGACGTCCAAATCCATCGCCGGCCTTTATGCCTCCTTGAACAATAAGCTGTTCTCTGTCTTTATTCCACTGTATATTGGCTCCTACGGATCGGAGAATTTCAACAATGGCTTCATCCCCTTGACTGCCACTAGAATCTATATTTTCTATAACGATTTCACTATCTGTTAACAAGGCTGCCACCAAGGGAAAAGCTACGGCCTCCCAGTCGGAAGGAATGGTTCTATCAATTGCAGGAAAAACACAAGGCCCTTCTATTTCTATATGCTTGTAATCAGGAGACATGCATACGGGAATCCCCACTGATTCCAACCATCCCTTTGTCATATCCAAATAGGGAACCTCTTTGGGATCCGTCAACTCTATGACCGTTTTACCTTCCATTCTAGCCGCTGCCATCATAATTCCGCTGATGTATTGAGACAGTCGTCCGTCGGTAACGACCTTGCCACGGTGAATAGGCCCACGGACTAATAGAGGTGGAGCATCTACATATGGACGGGTAATATGGGTTTCGGCTCCCAACTGTTCCAAGGCAGTAGCTAAATGTTTCACAGGCCTGTTTCTGATAGATGCATCACCGGTGATGACCGTCCAGCCGGGAAAAGAAGCTGCAATAGGTGTTAAAAAATACATGACAGAACCGGAATTACCTACATCTATAACATTTTCCGGTAAATGAATACGTTTTCCGGCGCCTTCTATTTCCCATACAGAATTATCCTGAGACTGATATACAACTGCCCCCAACTCCTGTATACACCGTAACGCACTAAGACAATCTTCGCTGACTAAGGGATTCTTAATATATGAACGCCCTTCCCCCAAGGCTCCGAATAAACAAGCCCGAATAGTGTGACTTTTTGAACCGGGCACCGTGATAGATCCGGTTAATTTACTGGCATGAGTAATACAATTCATTTCTATAACTTTTCCATTTTTATAGGGAGTTTTACTGTTTCTTCCAGAAAATCAATACACAGATAAATGGTTTCCCCTCCTTTCATAAGGGCAAGAACCAAAGTTCTGCACAAATTTCCCGTTGTAGAGGATAAATACTTATCACTTAAATATCGAGTAATGTTAAATGCTTTAAAGTGCATATAATAAGGTTTTAAACTCTGATCTGTTCCCTTTATTGATGGCTTAAAAATATATGAAACTGTACTAGTCATCAACAGAGGATTTATAACCATGTTAGATATCTGAATTCCTTCATGGTTTAAAATGTAGATACATTCAATTTCAGGGTTCATAACCATAAATTCCATAAAAATCAGTTCCATTCCATCATAGTCACTGGGATTTATTTGCCGAGCTAGCCAATCTGCCAAAATATTTATATCCCCTGTCAGCCGACGAGTCGTTTTTATGTCAGTGAGCATTCTTTCTTGAATAAGTTCCCGATATTTTTGAATCTTCACCAAGGTTTGTTTTTCCAATTCTTCCAAATTTTGACTGGGATTTCCGAAAGCAAAGCCTTGAAATAAATCGATTCCCAATAACGCACAAGTAATTACTTCCTCATCGGTTTCTACACCCTCAGCTAAACAAATTGCACCGGTCATATCTGCTAAGCTATGGATGGATTTTAAAACCGATTGTCTATAGGGATCCTTATCAACGTTGTGAATAATATTTCTGTCTATTTTTATTATGTCAGGGCGAATAAGCATTAAACGCTCTAGATTAGAATGTTCACTGCCAAAATCATCTACAACAATTACAAAGCCACTTTCTCTCTGGTTTTGGACAAAGGTAAACAAGTCCTTAGCAGACTTAGCTTCTGATTCTATTAGCTCTAAACCGATAACACTAGGATGAAATCCCATAGATTTTGTTAAAGCGGTGATTTTTTCTTTTTCAGAAAGGGATTCAGAAATACAACTTGTATTGATATTTAAAAATAACAGAGCTTCTCGACTCCGTCCAAAATCTTTATAAAATTCGAAAGCAGAACGTTGACACAACAAATCAAATTCTTTTGATAAATGCAACTCTTCAGCACAGGAAAACAATTCTGCGGGAGCCATTTCTCCACCAGAACAATCATTCCAACCACGAATGAGAGCCTCATAGGCAAAAATCTTACTACTTTGCAAGCAAACTATAGGTTGATAATAGGAGCATACCTGAACCCCCATAGAAGCATACACTAACTTTTTTTTAAAATCTTCTTTTTTTAATGTCATAGGGATACTTCCTACTCCATTTTTATAATATATTTTTCTTTAAGTCAACTGAATATTTTTATTATTTATTCATGTTGCAAAATAAAAATCCCCAAGTTTCACTTGTTCAGAAGAAACTTAGGGATCTTACTTAGCCTATAAACGAACGGTTTGTTTAATTTTTATTCAAAATAAACTCAACCCGTCTGTTTTTCCACCAATTGTCTTTGTCTTCCCAAGGAACAACAGGTTGCCGGCCACCCATACCAACAGTAGATAGACGGTTACCGGCGACGCCGAATTCTACGAGCATCTCTTTAACAGCCTCTGCACGAGCCTCTGATAAGGGGACAAGCGGAATATTTCCGTTTGCAGTAGATGTTTCTTCTGCTTCTGTATTGGAAATATTG
>JAHLFV010000070.1 GCA_018883625.1 Candidatus Treponema excrementipullorum | reverse complement strand
CAAACAAATATTGGTACCGGGTATATGCAGAAAACAACCGGGAAAAATACGATCCCAGCGATCCGGCAACAACGGTAACCCCGGGAACCTTGTTTGCACCACCTCAAAATGTTATTGCAGCAAAAGGTGGTCATACGGATTACATAGAAGTCCGTTGGAATTCTGTACAGAATGCATCTGGATATATCTTGTATAGAACTGTAAACAGCAACGGTACCGGTGCGGAAGAAATTGCCCGAGTTACCGGAAATCAAACCTGGTTCAGAAATGCAGTAGCCGCTCAAGAACAGGGAAAAGATTTTTATTTTATTGTAAAAGCCCTTAACAGTAAATCAGGACAGTTGAGTGCTTCCTCCAATATCGCTTTAGGCTATTCACTGATGCCCGGTGCTCCTCAAACTCCCGCTGCCGTACAGGTAAAAACTCGGGGTACATCTACAGAGGGAATTGAGCTTTCTTGGCAAGAGGTTACCGCAGATGGTGAGGTTAATTATGCCCTCTTCCGGTATAGCTCCGAAGACGCCGCTTTAACCCAACTGACAGGAGGAACCACAAAGACAACCTGGACAGATAAAAACAACGTTAAACCCGGTATCTATTATTACTATCAGGTTCAGGCTTGGATTTTGGATGAACAAACACAACAAAAGCTAAAGAGTCCTCTTTCAGCAGTGGAAGAATTTTCCTCAGTGGAAGAATTTTCTTCAGAAGGATTCCTGCTAAGTGCACCCTCCGGTATTTCCGTTGATGCTGACTCTTCCGGTCATACCATCACTTGGTCGCCCGCTATCGGTAGTGAAGAAGAACAAAAACAGTATACCTATGAAATTCTCGGTTTAGATGATAAGGCTTCCGGTTTTACTTCCATAGGAGCAACATCTGACGGAGAAACAAAATATACAATACCGGCTGGCTCCACAAGAAAATTCTACCGTGTAAAAACGGCATATTCAGGAATTTCAAGTAAAGAAAGTGAAACAGTAGCTCCATCACCCTTTGCGGCAAAGAATCTTACCGTAAGCCGTGCAGCCAATTTGGGAGCCGTATATCAGGCTAACTCTTCCGGTGTCTACCCGGTAGAGTTACAGTGGGCAGCACCCGAAGGCGGAGCAACTGCCTATCACATATACCGCTCCACATCTCAAGATTCCGGTTTTAGAAAAATAACCGAATCACCGGTTACGGAATGTGCATATATAGACCAAAACGATACCGCAAAAGCCGGTAAATATTACTATTACCGAGTACTGGCTGTAAACGAATTGGAACAGGGAAAGAATTATTCAGATACCATTCATGGGTACGGCGCTTTAACCCATGAACAGTACATTTTGGAATTTAACAAAACAATAAAGAGTTCCCAAAAGAAAATGGATTTCTTTAATCGTCCCGGTTCTACAGACAAGTTAGGTACAGAGACTATAAACGGAAATATCAGCGGTACCGTTCTCTACAGTGCAAAGATTGCCGGTTTGGGAGCTAATATCGTAATTCGGTATGATAACTATGCAGATTCCTACATCGACGGAAACAGTAAGTTAGGCGTATACTTTAACCTTACGGGAAACAGCGATACCTCAGCTTCCATGGATCAAAGCGGTTCCATGTCCGGTACAATTACCTGTACAGGTATGTATCCCGGTTCTGTTTCCTATGACAAAATACAAATCAAAGGCGGAAATGCCGGTGGCGGTACCTATGGTGTTCAACCGAAAGGTTTTGAGCGTAAAGAACTTGATTACCGCATCTTGAACTAAGAGGAGAATGTATGAAAAAATATGCTTTGTTGGCAACTTTGTGCTTTCTTGTATTGTGTTTTTCCTGTTCCCAACCCAGTCCCCTCTACGGTACGTGGGCTGACAATAAAGGAGATCAAATTACTATGTTGTCAGATTTTACATATACGGCAAAATTTCACGATGCTGTAGGCGAAGAATTTGAAACCACCGGAAGCTATAACGTATTGTTAAATGCTATCGCTTTTACCTCTAAAACAGGGCAAACCGTTGTTTCCGAATGGGATATACGAGGAAACATGTTGTATTTGAATTGGACCGATCCGGTAGGACGACCATTACAGCTTACCTTGTATAAGACAAAAAATTAAGGTGGCAACATGAAACGTACTATATGTTTTTTTGTCTTATGGGTAGTATTTTCCGGTATGGTAATGGCACAAGTCGCAGTTGCAAGCAATTCCCCTGCAGAGAACAATGCAGAAACAGCTATCATTGCCGATAGCAAAACGGACAATGCAGGTACTCCCGACAATAATACGGACTCAAAGGCCATCACCGACAGTGCCGGCGAAACAAAGAGCTCATCGGTAGAAATCGATCCAAAAACCGGGTTTCCCGTTATCAAAGAAAAGCCCTTTGTAGTTTTTGAGGAAGGTGTGACAGCCTCTTGGGTAACAAGGATTATCAAACAAACCGACAGAAGTAATTTTGTTTTTGAAGATTTTTTCGGCGGTGCATTTTTTTCCATGCAAACCCGGAATATGCAACCGGTAGATAGCATGATTCGGTTAGCTGCATACTACCCTTTAAGCTATAAATTTAATAAACACCCACAGGTTCCCGTTAATGTATTGAATTTTGCCGTAGATCTGCTGGCAGCCCCCTTCCTTAATTTCAGCTTATGGAATTACGTCAGAATCGATGTAGGGGCAGGTTTACACTTTTTCTATCAAATGGCAGACAGATGGCATTATGTAAATCTTGGTATCGGAGGTATAGCCCGATTGGATATGCCGTTGGCTAAACGGTGGACTTTGTTCTTTGACGGAATTGCTTCTTACGACTACGGAAATTTGGGTACCAACGGAGAAATGGAACCTTATGATTACGTATGGCAATACCAGTTAGGTTTTGGAGTTCGATACAGCAAAAAAGCAGAAAACAAATATTCATATATACCCTCAAAAAGGTAATATGAGGTAATAAGTTTTATTTAAGAAGAAATCATTATTTTTTATTAAGGGTTTCCCAAGCTATTGCGGCAGCGGCTTGTTCCGCTGCTTTTTTGCTTTTTCCCTGAGCAGGACCATAGGCATCGTTTCCCAACTTTACGGAAACCCAAAAAGTTCTGTCATGGTCGGGACCAGTACGTTTTACCAATTCGTAAACAGGACAACTTTTACTGTGTTTTTGATAAAATTCCTGCAACAAAGTTTTGTAGTCTTTTTGGTGTCTGTTTTCCTGTACTTTTTTTATCTCCGGAACAATGAGTTTTAATACTAGCTTTTCAGCCGCAGGATAACCGGCATCTAGGTAATATGCACCAATAACAGCCTCTAAAGCATCAGCCAAAATTGCCTTTTTACTCCGTCCTCCTGATAACTCTTCCCCTTTACCCAATACAAGACATGTATCCACACCGATAGCAACTGCAATAGGCGCTAATGTCATTTCGGAAACAACAACAGACTTTATCTTTGCCAAATCACCTTCCGGCTTTTCCAGCATATCTTCATACAGATAGGTCGCTGTAGCCATGCCCAAAACAGCATCACCTAAAAATTCCAATCGCTCGTTATTATACCTATGGAGTTTACCACCGGCTTCATTAGAAAATGACCGATGATGAAAAGCTAAATCAAGCAGAGAGATATTATTAAATCTTATACCATTTTTTTTTGAGAAATCAACCAGTAATGCCCGTCTTTGAGGCGTTACTTTCTTTCCTGTTGCAAAAGCAGCAACAAAACTATCAAACATACTTTAAAGCAAAAGGGTATTCACGCATTAACAAACGATAAAATACCCTTTCTACAAAAACAATTACTGCTGGGATTTGATAAATTCAAAAGCATCCCTAACTGTTTCAAAGGTATTTGCTTTTTCATCGGGGATCTTAATACCCATTTCTTCTTCGATAGCATATACCAATTCATAGGTATCCAAGCTATCTGCTCCCAAATCCTGACGAAATGAAGCGTCCATTGTAATTTTGCTTTCATCGATTTCCAACTTTTCTGCAACCAATGCCTTCATTTTGTCAAACAATTCCTGTTCGCTCATTGTTCTCTCCTATTTAGTTACTTTCCGGTGTAATAACCTGGCGGCCACGGTAAAATCCACATTTAGGACATACTCGGTGCTGCATGATTAAATTACCACAGTTACTGCACTCAACAAGCTGAGGAGCCTTTAATTTCATGTTAATCCCCTGTCTTCTGCGGGTGCGAGCCTTTGAAGTTTTCGCTCTAGGTACTGCCATATATTAACCTCACAATAAAATTTGATATTTAATATTGGTAGAATACAATATTTTCCCTTAGGCTGTCAATGCATTATACCCGTTATAGAATTTTTGTCAATGACAAATATACATTTTTTGTCAAAATATTTTTATTTTTTTTGTTTAAGTTTTAACGCCTGTTCTACTATGGGTGGAACCATCGTAGAAACATCACCGCCAAAAGCAGCCAATTCTTTTATGGAGCTGGAACGTAAAACAAAAAACTTTGGATCTGTAGGTATCAGAAAAGTTTCTACTTCTTGATTTAAAGCCCTATTCATTAAGGATAAATCAAACTCGTAGGAAAAATCTTCCATATTCCTTACACCTCTGATCAAAACCTTTGCATTGTGTTTTTTTGCATAATCCACAATCAACGTATCCCAAGTGTTTACTATAACGTTAGGCCACTGTTTTGTCAGCTCTTTCAACATGGCAACTTTTTCTTCTGTAGAAAAAAGTCCCACTTTATGGCTGTTAATAGCCACCACTACATGCAATTCCGAAAAAATAGACCGGGATCTGTCTATAACATTTATATGTCCGAAAGTCGGTGGGTCAAAAGATCCGGGGAATATGGCTATAGTTTTCATTTTATGACCATATTATATTTGACGAAATAAGTAAAGAGTGATACATTTAAAGGTATGAAGAAAATTTCTAAAAATGTATTTTTTTATAGTATTGTGCTATTGGTTTTCACAGTATTAGGGTGTGTTTCCACCAAAACTCCGGAAGTTTTAGTGGAAGAACCTCAAGAAGAACCTACTCCCCAGGAAATAGTGGAAGCCCCCCAGCCGGAGGAACCGGTGGAGTTGACAGAAACTGACAAAGAGTACTATCGCTCAATTTCG
>JAHLFV010000069.1 GCA_018883625.1 Candidatus Treponema excrementipullorum | reverse complement strand
ACCTACAATAGAGACCTTTAATCCTCGTTTTTCTACCTCTTCCGCAACTTCCAAAGCACCCCGCTGAGTTCCATCTCCGCCAACAATGAACAACATGTTCATGTTCAAGGCTTCAATAGCATCAACAATATCGGTAACCCGGTCGCCGCCGCCCCGACTGGTACCTAAAAAGGAACCTCCGGTTTTATGGATGTCGTCTACCAAATCAGGATTTAAATCAATGGTATCAAATCCGTATTCAGGAAAAAAACCTTTAAAACCGAACCGGACACCACGTATTCTGCGAACTCCGTAACGATTGTACAAACAACGGACAATGGCTCGTACAACGTCATTAATACCGGGACACAGACCACCGCAAGTACAAATACCGGCATTGACATGTTTAGGGTTAAAATAAATGTATTCTCGCGGACCGGCTTTTTGTATGATATTCTTTGAGCAACCACCAGCTTCATTAAGTTCGGTTTCTTCATCAACATCGATATTGTATCGAACAAATTCAGTATCAGAAACGTAATTTGCCCTAAAATCCTCTTTTTCTTTTGACAAGTGGATAGGGGACAAGACCTTACAAGGTCCCAATTCATCTACAGTAAAATCAAAACAACCTTTCATAGTGACTGCTCCTATGCTTTAAGTATTTACTCCGTTCAGAATATTCCTATTTGGTAATTTTTTCAAGGTAACAAATAAAAACTTTTGTTGACAAAAACTATCAGGTACTATACAAAAGAAACTGCACAATCGGAGGATAAGGTGTTTAATTCCAAAGATTTTAAAAACAAAGGTTTGGAAAGTTTGAAAGGTTCATGGGTGCCGGCTTTAAAAGCATCTGTGTTTTTTGCCGCAATTTACGTTTTTATTGTTTTTTTTCTACAGTATACCTTTCTGGAAACCCTGTTTGTGATTTCCATAACAGGAATACTCAACTTGGCTTTGGTTATGTTTTTTACCCTTTTGACACAAACACGTAACCAAGCTTTCTTTTCTGATTTCTTGGATTGTCTCAATTTTTGGGTCACCGGAATTATGGCATCTTTCTGGATGACTTTGTGGATAATCCTTTGGTCTCTATTATTTTTTGTTCCCGGTATGATAAAAGCTATTGCTTATTCCCAAACATATTTTATTTTGGCAGAAAATCCGGAAATGTCGGTAAAAAAAGCTGTCACATTGAGTAAAATTATTACCAAGGGATATAAGGGAGATATTTTTATATTTTACCTCAGTTTCATTGGATGGATTTTCCTTTCCATGCTAACGGGGGGTATTGGATTTATTTTTCTCATTCCCTATTTTACCTCCAGCAGTGTTTTTCAGTACCGATTTTTGAAAAAACAGGCCCTTGAAACCAAAATTGTAGAACAAGCAGACTTTCAATAGGAGTACATACCATAATGAGCGAAAACTTACCCCCTGAAGAAACAACGTCTCAAGAAACAGTCACTCACACGGACCAACTTAAAGACACAGTAACTACCGATACAGAAGCATTTGGTACATTCAATACTTCGGGTACACAGCAACAAATTTCCCGGAACAAGGCAGACCAGGTTTCTTCTGAAGAAGCAGAAAAAATGTCTCAAGGAACCAGTGAGCAACAATGGGACGAAAGAGATCAAACACGAGAGTCAGGCATTCAACCTCAAAGTAACAACCCTTCTTCTTTCAAGAAAAAAAACAGAGCCGGACTGTTTGTGCTTATAGTCCTGTGTGTATTTTTTCTGTTTTTTTCTGTCAAAAAAACTACTCTTTTTTCTGACAATAATCTTCTCTCTCCACATGTTGCTATCAGTACCGCTCCCCATATAGCCGTACTACACATCGAAGGAGTTATAGAAGAATTAAATGATACCTATGACCAAGTATGGCTTATTAATACAATCAGAAGCTTAAAAGAAAGTTCTCAGAATAAGGGAATTTTGCTTTACATAGACTCTCCCGGTGGCGGCGTCTACGAATCCGATGAAGTCTACTTGGAACTTATGGATTATAAAACAAGCGGAAAACCGGTGTGGGCATATTTAGGTCCTATGGCGGCCTCCGGTGGATATTACATCGCTTCTGCCGCAGATCATATCACTGCAAACAGAAATACATTAACAGGTTCCATCGGAGTTATTGCAGGTGAATCGGTGGACTTATCAGAACTTATGGAAAAATACGGAATTCGTATCACCACTTTTACTGCCGGAGCCAATAAAAACATGCTGAATATAAATTCCCCGGTAACTCCGGAACATGCTCAGATAATGCAATCAATTGCCGATGAAGCCTATGAACAGTTTGTAGGAATTGTAGCAGAAAGCCGAAACAAGACTACAGAAGAAATTAAAGAATTGGCAGACGGAAGAATATACACAGCTCAGCAAGCTTTGAAAAACGGTTTAATAGACAGTATTCATACTTTTGACCAGTGTATGTATGAAATCACCGCATACATAGAAGATGACACCGTAGAATTTATAGACTATTATCCACAACAAGACCTTTGGGATTTTTCACTTATAGATTTTTTGGATATAACAAAAATGCTTACAGGCTTTTCAAACCAAAATTCTCCACTGATGGAACACATACAAAAACACACCTTGCCCGATATCAGCTATCCGGCCTACTACTACAAAGCTAAATAAAAATAGCCCAAAGAGTCACAGTTCTTTGGGCTTATAGTCGGAATTTTATCAAAACAGTTATTTTTCTGAACAACTTCTTATTGCTTGAGACAATTCACTTAAAACCAATGGCTTTCTGAAAAATGCTATAACGTTAAGATCGTGAACCTGCTTTTCTATTTCCGTATCCTGCAATGCAGTGATCACGATAACAGCGGGATTCCCGAATTCATCGGTTGCATTTATTTTTTTGCAAAGCTCTAAACCGTCAACACCAGGCAAATTCAAATCCAAAATAACAACATCAGGTTTTTTTCCTACCATTATGGAACCGGCTTCAAAACCGTCAAAGGCCTGATATAGCTCTGCATCAGGAAATTCTTTTTTAAAATACTGCTTAATAACAGAATTAAGACCAACTTCATCCTCTACAATAAGGATACCTACCGGTGTCTTTCTTTCACACAGAGTTTCTAAGTCCTTGGGGATTCTCATTTTACGCTCAGTCATAAAATTAACTAGATCATCTGCATACACCCTATACTGTCCACCGGGAGTACTGTAAGCTTTGAG
>JAHLFV010000068.1 GCA_018883625.1 Candidatus Treponema excrementipullorum | reverse complement strand
TAAAATTCCTTTTTCCAATCAAAAGACGGTTTGCAAAAAACTTTTTCAGGTAACCCGTTTTGAGGAATTATTTTTTGAAACCACAACAAATCGTGCCAACTGTCCTGTTTCCACCCTGTTTTAGGAAAGGTTGCCACATGAGTAAAACCCATAGCTTGGTGAAATTCTTTGCTGCCTAAATTGGGAGTAGCAATGGAAGCATAGGCTGTAATAAAACCTTGTTTTTCAAGGATAGAAAAAAGAGCTTGATAAAGCTTTTTACCAATATGCTTTCCTTGAGCTTCTTTTTTTAAGTAAATAGACAGATCCACATCCCATAAAAAGGCGGTTCGTTCTCCATGAGGAGAGGCATAAGTATAGCCTAAAATTTCGCCATCTTCTTCCCATACAAGATAGGGATAGGATGCAGAAATTGTTTCTATTCTTTTTTGGAAGTCTTTCAGAGACGGAACTTCGTACTCAAAGGAAACGCTTGTATCTAAAATGTATGGCTCATATATGGCAAGAATGCGCTCTGCGTCTGTTTGGGGATTTACAGGGCGAATCATAAGGCTTTTGTCCAACATGGCGCATACTTGGCGGCTACGGAAATAGCTTCCATCATACTGATTTCAGAGGCAAGATTTTTTCCTGCAATGTCAAAGGCTGTTCCGTGATCTACGGATGTTCTTAAAATAGGCATTCCACAGGTGATGGAGATAGTTCTTTCAAAATCATAGGTTTTGGTTGCAATATGTCCCTGATCGTGGTAAAGGGACAAAACGCTGTTATATTTTCCTTGCAATGCCTGGTAAAAAACCGAATCGGCACTTACGGGGCCTACTACGGCGTAGCCCTGTTGTTGGAGTTCTTCCACAGCGGGGGCTATGGCTTGGACTTCTTCTGTACCGAAAAGTCCGTGTTCACCGGAATGGGGATTTAAACCGGCAACGGCCATGGTTCCTTCCGTAACGCCTAACTGACGTAAAGCTTTTGTGCAGGCTTGCACGTAGTCGATAATTCGCTCTTTTGTGACAAGGTGACAGGCTTGTTGTAAAGATACATGACGGGAAAGGAAAAATACCCGTAATCCCTTTACTTCAAATAAGGTCAAGGGATCCGGGGTATGGGTCAAAGTTCCGAAAATTTCCGTGTGTCCGATAAAATTCACCTTGCCGGCTTTTAGGGATTCTTTGTTGATAGGCGCTGTTACCACGGCATCTGCCTTACCGGCCATAGTGTCTTGAATTGCGGCTTCAATGTAATTGTAAGCGGCTTTACCGCAGTCTCCGTTGACCCTGCCTTTAACAACATCTCCGGGAGATAATGTAGGAATATCTACAATCTGAATATGGGGAGACTCAAAAAGCGATAGTGGTATATGGCAGAGGGTACATGCTTCTTGTAAAAGGCTCAAAGAACCGTAAACTTTATAAAAAGCCTTTTCTCGGATTTCCTGATGATTAAGAGCTTTTACGGTGATTTCGGGACCGATGCCGGCGGGGTCTCCTATAGTTATAGCTAGTGTTGGTTTATTCATTTTTGTTCCTTTACAATCAGTGAAATTCTCTCAGGTCGATAAGTATGTCTAAATTCCAGTTTTCTGCACTATATTTCAGTGTAATCAAATTGCCTGTTTTACGGGCAATTAGGGAAGGTTTTTCTGTTAAAGGATAGAGTTTAGAACCGGTGATCGGGGCGTTTTGCATAATATCACCTTCAACTTCATAGTAAAAAAGTCCCTTATCATCGAGAGCCGGTGTAAAAAGAAAATAAAATGTTTCCTCATAAGGTTTATTGTCTATGTAATAAGAACGGTCTCCTGTAAGAAGGAAAAGTCCGTTTTCCTCCGGTTGGGAAAAATAGATTGTCTGACAGGTGTCTAAAATATCTGTGTTATTGACCCTAAAACGAAGCAGTTTTGACTGGGATTCGGTTTGAGAAGAAGAACTATCAGATGTATCTGTGGTGACAACCTTTTGTGAGCTGTTTTGCTGTGAGGTTTCTTTTTGGGAAAGCTTTTGCAATTCTTTTAGAATACTTTCTAGTGTTGCGTTGGAGTCAGTCTGCGAAAGGGTTGTTCCCGTAAGCTGGGAGAGAGCCGGTAGATACGATGACGCATTCTGAGAGGAGGTAAGGGCAGACAGGGTGTCTGTCAAAGAAGAAAGTCCTCCAAGACCGGAAATCGTTTGGGCTGTCAACACATTTGATAGATTAGAATTATCGCTATTTTCCGCAGTACTAGTGTATGTATTTGAAGTAGTTTTTGTGTTTTCTGAGGTGTCAGAGGTGTCTGTCTCTGTTTGTGAGGACTGCTGTGAATTGCTAGTTTGCGGTATATAGGGTGGCTGTCCTACATAAGGTTTCCCGTCCATGGTGGGCATGGTGGGTTCAGAAACAGAAGGCATAGATGGGAAATCCAAAGATACTAAAGGGGACAGTATAAAAAAAGTAAGACTGAAAGCCCACAAGATCTTACATATTGGCAAGACTTTCCTCCACGTACTCCAACCGAGACGTCAACTGCTGAATAGTTTTTTCCAAACGCTGTTTTTCTTTTTCCAGTTTTGATTTCAAGTCTACTTCCTGTGCCTTTTTCTTCATCATAGCTCTGACGGAATCCGGACTGTGACCGGCTAGCAACTGTTCTTCTGCCCGTTGTTTTTCTTCTGTGCCGGCAATATTTGCCACCAGTTTCATGTTTTCAAATCCCAGTGCGGGATTAACTTGGGTCTTTGCAACTTTTGTAATGGATGTTGCCGCAGTACGGGGCAATCGTAACACTCTGTCGATATAATCCTCGTAGCGAATTTGGGCTTTTTCGCATAATTCATGGGCCTTAACCAAAAGTTGCCCGAATTCCTGCATAAGTTGTCCGTTTTTTTCTATGTAGTCTTTTTTTATTTTTTCCGTCAGTTCTGCCAGTTCCGGGGAATTTTCCAATCCAACCATGTATAAGCCTTTTGATTCTGCAATTTCCAAAAGACCGTGAAAGCGGGCCCAAAAGGCATTTGTGTGAACACGTTGATAGGTTCCCGGTGCCGGCATATCCCCTTCAGATTGAATTTTTTCTTCGTTAAGAAGATGGTGAGTGTACTCATGAATCGCCGTGTATATGAGTTGATTGTCGGTTTTAAAATTTTTGTTGTGAAGAATGATTTCACGGGTGTCGGGTTTATACAAACCGTTTACCCGTTTACTTTCTTTTCCCGATAAAATAACGGAAAAATCCAATTGGCTTTCTTCTATATCCAAAAGTAGTGCTTTTATTTGATCTTGATTCATATGATCCCCATACATGAAAGAATTAAGCTTATGGCAACGGTAGATGCTGTTTCTGTGCGCAAAACCCGTTGACCCATACTACATAAAGTAAATCCGTTGTCTAAAAATAGCTGTCGTTCCCGAGCAGTCCAGCCCCGTTCACTGCCGATTGCGGCGATGACGCCGGTATGTTGTAAAGAAGATCCCTGTGATTGTTTTTGTGACAAATATTCGGTTAATGCTATAGATGGTTCTCCGTTATCTAGGGCAACAGTGCAGGTTGAGCTCAATTGTAAGGCTGCCAAGCAATCTTCCAAGGAACGATAAATTGTAGCAGAAGGCACATGAGTACTTTTTGCCTGAACAGAACCGTCTCTGAGCATATCCCATACAGCCTGCGGATTTGACATGTTTGACTGAAGATACGATTTTTCCCCTAAATCTGTTCCCACAAGATGGACAGCTTGTACTCCCAAGCTGGCAACATCCCGCAACAATCGTTTTAGTTGTATGGGGCGGGGAAAACCTATAATCATGGTGACAGGATATAAGGGCATTCCATCCGTGGCAGGAATAAAATCAAAGGTAAGATATTCTGCGGTAAGTTCGGTAATACATGCTTTTCCGGCATCACCGTTTATAATACCCGCCTCAAAACTATCTCCGACTTTTTTATGAAGAATATTTTGCACATGCTGATATCGACGATCGGAAGCGGGTAGGGGAGAACCAATTTCTTCTGCCGAAAAAAGAACTATGTTCATGGGCTGAAAATTATATCCTAAAAGTTCAATATTGCCAAGATGACGGATCATTCTGCCTGGTATTGTTCCATCAGTGCCTTTCGGCTTAGAGATTCTGCATCTTTTAACATAGCTGCCGGAACACCGTAGGCTTTTTCCAGTGATTCGGGAAGGAGAACTTCTTCCGGAGTTCCCAAGTCCATGTTTTTATTGGGATATATGAGCAGTACTTTGTCAGGGTATTTCCTGTTTAGTTCCAGCTCATGCATAGCCATGTAAATTGTAATGTGGAGTTGTCGAGAATAAGCTTTTATGTAAGCTAAAGCCACGTGTTTGTGAGGCTGTTCCAAAGCGAATAAGGGTTCGTCCATAAAAATACTTTCACTGCCGTACAAGAGAGAGAATGCAAGAATGACACGTTGCATTTCTCCCTTTGAAAGTCCGGTAAGTTTGTGAGCAAACAGAGGTTTTAAGTCAAAAATCCGTACGATCTGATCGAATAAATCTGACGTATCCTCTTGGAGAGATGAATGTATTCCCTGAAAGCTACCGGATAAAGCAGGGTGTTTACCTTGGAAATTTCCTGAGTCATACACTGAATGTAAAATATCTTCCAAGATA
The DNA here is from genome assembly GCA_018883625.1 of Candidatus Treponema excrementipullorum. Classification (GTDB taxonomy): domain Bacteria; phylum Spirochaetota; class Spirochaetia; order Treponematales; family Treponemataceae; genus Treponema_F; species Treponema_F excrementipullorum. The sequence continues at coordinate 12,925 of JAHLFV010000068.1, read as the reverse complement.
TCTTCTGTATCAAATTCCATGTTTTGATAGATAAACGAAGCTATGTTATTTTTTGTTATTTCATCCAAAGTAGCTGTATCACGCCCTAAAAGTGTTATGCAACCTTCCTGAGGTAATAGACGTCCGGAGGCTAGCAACAGCAAGGTGGATTTTCCTACGGCATTAGGTCCTACCAAGCTGACAAACCCTTTAGGTAATACAGCGGTAAAGTGATCCAGTAACACCGGTGGTATAATTTGATTTCCTTCCTGATCTACATCTCCTTCTACAGGGGGATAGGAAAAACGAACGTTCTCAAAGGAAACAAATTGTTGAGAAAGGAATTCTTCGTGTGTCGAGTTTTTGTCGATAAATTTCATGCATGACTCCTTTAATATCTTAAACTTCCCAGGTCAAAGGATATAAAAGGTTGCACACCGTTTGCCGTGGAACCTGCTCCCACTCGGAGCATAATACTGAATCTTTCATTCAATCGTAGCCCTGAACCTAACGATGCATTCCAATTTATGCTGTTCAAGGTAAAATCCTTTTGATCCATAGCGATTATACCGAATGTCCCTGTTATGTTAAAGAATATCTGACCTCCAAGAATTGTTATGTTTTGCCATGGTTTTAACTGGTAAACTAACTGGGTTACAAAATTGTGGGTCCCATATCGCTGCATATTGGGGATATTGGGAAAATACATTCTGTCTCCCAAAGAAAAACCGAACATGGGAATTAAATCCGGTACTGTATGTAACTGCAGAGAAACATCGGAAGAAAGCCTGGTATTCCATATAAAACTGGAATATTTTGCAAAGGGGAATGCCGTGGTGAAATCTATTGTGGATGTGTTAAATGCTATCGGTCCTCCGATTGCCTGTATAGGAAAACCCGTTACATTTTTTATGCCGAATTTTACACCGTCCGAAGGAAACGCATAGTTATCCAAATTGTCAAAGGTGTACTGTACAGTTATTGTTCCTGCCATGGAGGCTTGTGATTGGGGAAATTCTTGTCGTTTTTTTTCCAAAGAATCTGAGAGAATTTTAGATGGGTCCATCCAAGTAAAAGCGGCCTCCGTTATAAAACTGTTTTGTTTGTTGGGATGAATTCCGTATCCTATGTTTACTCCGGCATAAGAGATTTTATTTTCGTTAATGGGTAAAGAAACAAAGCCCGAAGATGTAGTCTCTTTGTCCAAACTCCACTTGGAAGATACTTTAAAATATGATTTATATCCTAATGGTTTAAGATAAAGCAAATCAAATGCAATGCGGTTTATAAGATTGAGTTTCAAAGCCAAAATAGAGCCTGTTCCCGTAATATTTCTGAACTGGGTGTCGAGGGAAATTGTTAATTCACTAAAAGATGAATTTGCCAAAAGTCCCTGATAGTCAACAGAGGGAATTAAAATAATGCTTTCTTGTTTTAAGGGGTAAAGTTTTAATTCCAATTTGTGATTAGCGGTACGGGTGTCTATCCGGGGAATTACCAAGGAATAGTGTCCTGTTTCGTAAATAGGTTGAATAAGCTGATTAACAGATTCCTCCGTTAGAGGTTGGTTTTTTGCAGATTCAAAAAGGGCTTCAATCAGGGGAATGTCTGCATCCAACGCATTTTTTATGACCAGTTCCTGAGGGACTGAATAGGGAAAATTTTCATAGTCGGGAATTTCCTGAGGAGGGTCTTCTTCTGTCCCTGACGGATAAATCATATTTTTTATCTTCAAAAGAGACTGTCTGTATTCGTCTTTGTGACTGGCAGCAAGTTCATAAATTTTTTCTCCCTGAGAGTAATCCAGAGAGCCATATGAATCTAGTTTAGGGTGGATGATAACGGTTGCCTGATCCAATACTTCCGGTTCACTTGTGTTTGTAACTATAAGCCATACTTGGGCAATGGTATTCATGGGAGAAGCGGAAAATTGTTCCGGTGTGGTAACAAGTTCGTCATCCAATGATACGGCGATAATAATATCATAACCCAAGTTGACAGCTTCCTGAATGGGGAGATTGCTTTGAACCATACCGTCTACAAAAAGTTTATCGTCTATAGGAAAGGGCTCAAAAAGTACAGGAACACTCATACTGCTCCGTATGGCTTCTGCCAAATCTCCGCTACCTATGACATTTAATTTTCGGGATATCAAATCCACAGCAACTGCTCTAAACGGGATAGGAAAAGCATCAAAATCAACGTAGGAAGGGATCCTCACTGTTAAACTTTTTAAGGCCATGTAGGCATTTTGTCCGGTGGAGAGTCCGCCCCCAATATCAAAATTAAAATCGTTACCTAAACGCAGATGAAAAGGAGAAGAAAAAATACTCCGATCTTCTAAAAGATGTTCAAAAGATGCAGTGGGACGATCTGCAAAAAGTTCTGCCCAGTTAAAACCGTTCAGTATATCAACCATTTCTTCCGGTTTGTAACCGATGGAATACAATCCCCCTACAATTGATCCGGCACTGTTGCCGATGACCATATCAATAGGAATATTGAGTTCATCGATAACTTCCAGTACAGGGACATGGGCAAATCCACGGGCACCGCCCCCTCCCAATACCAATGCTACCGATGGCCTGTGATTCGGCTTAGGCGGTGCAACATCGTCAAGGCTTTGAGAAAAGGCTGACATTGCCAAAACAAAAAATAACACTGTGTGTACGGTTTTCAGGTATAACTTTTTTACGGAAAACATATCTATATAATACCATCAAAAATATAAATTGTGTATATTTTGGAAAAATAAATAAAAATTTGTATGTAAGATTTTTGTAGACTTGCAATAAAATCGCTATAGATGTATTCTAGTAGTGAATAATTTGGCACTATTTTATCTTAGGAGGATATATGTCCAGAAAGAAACAGTCAATGGACGGAAATCAGGCCGCTTCCCATGTAGCATATGCCTATACAGAAGTTGCCGGTATTTACCCCATTACTCCGTCTTCACCTATGGCAGACTTTGTTGATCAGTGGTCAGCAAACGGTCTGAAGAATATTTTCGGAACAGAAACAAAGGTTGTAGAAATGCAGTCTGAAGCTGGTGCTGCAGGTACCGTACATGGTTCTCTTGCTGCTGGTGCAATGACAACGACTTTTACTGCATCTCAGGGATTGTTGTTGATGATTCCGAGCATGTACAAGATTGCCGGTGAACACCTACCGTGTGTTTTCCACGTATCTGCCCGTACTCTTGCAACTCATGCTTTGAGTATTTTTGGTGATCATTCCGATGTATACGCCTGTCGTCAAACAGGTTTTGCTATGTTGGCAGAGTCAAATGCTCAGGAAATTATGGACTTGTCTCCTGTAGCCCACTTGGCAGCACTGGAAGGACGTGTTCCGTTCCTAAACTTCTTTGACGGTTTTAGAACATCTCATGAGATTCAGAAGATCGAAACATGGGATTATGAAGACCTGAAAGAAATGTGTAACATGGATGCATTAAAGGCATTCCGTGATCACGCTCTCAACCCCGGTCATCCTACTATGCGAGGTTCTCACGAAAACGGAGATATTTTCTTCCAGCATCGTGAGGCTGCAAATACAATTTACAATGCATTGCCTGAAGTTGTACGCAAGTACATGGCAAAAATAAACGTTAAGTTAGGTACAAATTACGACTTGTTTAACTACTACGGATCAGAAGATGCAGACAGAGTAATCGTTGCTATGGGATCTATCTGTGACGTTGCAGAAGAAGTAATTGACTACCTTAATGCAAAGGGTGAAAAAGTCGGTTTGATTAAAGTCCGCCTCTATCGTCCTTGGGTTTCAGAAGCTTTCTTAAAAGTATTACCCAAAACAGTTAAAAAGATCGCCGTGCTTGACAGAACAAAAGAACCCGGTTCTATCGGTGAGCCTTTGTTTATGGATGTTGCTACTACGATCCACGAAGCAAAACTTAACGATATCGTATTGACTGGCGGTCGTTATGGACTCAGCTCAAAAGATACTCCTCCTTCCAGTGTATTTGCTGTTTTCAAGGAATTGGAAAAAGCAGATCCCAAACCCCGTTTTACAGTGGGTATTACCGACGATGTTACCAACCTCAGCTTGCCTGAAGTTAAACCCGCACCCATTACCGCAGCAGCAGGAACTGTTGAGTGTAAGTTTTGGGGTATCGGTGGTGACGGTACAGTTGGTGCCAACAAGGATTCAACAAAGATTATCGGTGACCACACAGATAAATACATTCAGGCTTACTTCCAGTATGACTCAAAGAAGACAGGTGGTATAACCATTTCTCACCTGAGATTCGGAGATAAACCCATTAAGAGTGCATACTATGTAAGTCAGGCAGATTTGGTTGCATGTCATAACCAATCATACATTATCAAAGGCTATAACATGGTACAGGATGTTAAGAAAGGCGGTGCCTTCTTGATCAACTGTCAGTGGTCAGACGAAGAATTGGATAGACATCTCCATGCCGATGCAAAACGCTATATCGCTGAGAACAATATTAAGGTGTACACTGTTGACGCCGTAGATATTGCCGGAAAAATCGGTTTGGGTAAACGTACCAGTACAGTTCTTCAGTCAGCATTCTTCAAGTTGGCTAATGTATTGCCTACAGAAGAAGCTGTTAAATACATGAAAGAGAAGGTCGTTGCAAAGTTCTCTAAAAAAGGACAGGACATTGTAGACATGAACTGCAAGGCTATCGATGCCGGTTGTGATGCACTTCATGAAGTAAAAGTTCCTGCTAGCTGGGCTACTGCACAGGACAATACAGCCGACGTTGCTTTAGTGGGAGAACCCAAAACTGTCAAGATGGTTAAGAACCTGATGCAGCCTATCAATTTGATGAAAGGTGATGATCTTCCCGTTTCTGCTTTCATGGAATATTCCGACGGTCAGTTTGAAACCGGTGCTTCCGCTTATGAAAAGCGCGGTACAGCTGTTATGGTTCCTCAGTGGACAGCAGATAAATGTATCCAGTGTAATAACTGTGCGTATGTTTGTTCTCATGCCACAATCAGACCCTTCTTGTTGTCAGAGGAAGAGGTAAAAGCTGCTCCTTCCATTATCAAAACAGCAGAGCTTAAACCCAAAGCTGGTAAATACAAGTATACATTGAGTATTTCTGCATTGGATTGTATGGGATGTGGCGAGTGTATTACCGTATGTCCTACCGGTGCTATTGAAATGGTTCTTCAGGAAGCCGAGTTACCTCAGCAGCCTGTTTGGGACTATTTGGTTGCCAACGTATCCAAGAAAGAAGATGCCGGTATCAATGAGTTGACTGCAAAAGGTGTTCAGTTCAATCAGCCCTTACTGGAGTTCTCCGGTGCTTGTGCAGGTTGTGCCGAAACAGCTTATGCCCGTTTGGCAACTCAGCTTTTCGGTGAAGAGATGTATGTAGCCAATGCAACAGGTTGTTCTTCAATCTGGGGTGGACCTGCAGCAACATCTCCGTATACAATCAACAAGCTGTCAAAACGTGGTGTTGCTTGGTCAAATTCACTGTTTGAAGACAATGCAGAATACGGATTGGGTATTGAAATTGCACAGAAGTATATCCGTAATGGTTTAATTACCAAGTTGGAAGCTATGGCTCAGGACGCTTCAATTCCTGCTTCTTTGAAAGACGCTATCGCCAAATTCATGGAAACAAAGGATAACACAAGAGCTAACAGTATTCCTGCACGGGTACTTATTGCAGAGTTGGAGAAATACAACAGCGACGCAGCAAAAGAAATATTGGTAAACAAGGACTACCTGTCCAAGAAATCTATCTGGATCCTCGGTGGAGACGGATGGGCTTACGATATCGGATTCGGTGGTTTGGATCACGTTATTGCTTCCGGTGAAAACGTAAACATCTTGGTATTCGATACAGAAATGTACTCCAATACCGGTGGACAGGCTTCTAAGGCATCTAACATTGGTGAAATCTGTCAGTTTGCAGCTGCCGGTAAAGAAGTTGGTAAGAAGTCTCTTGCAGAAATTGCTATGAGTTACGGCTATGTTTACGTAGCTCATGTGGCTCTCAGTGCAAATCCTGCTCAGGCTGTAAAAGCTTTTGTAGAAGCAGAAGCTTACAACGGACCGTCTTTGATTATCGCTTATGCTCCCTGTGAAATTCACGGAATTAAGGGCGGTATGAAAAACTGCCAGGAAACAATGAAAGAAGCTGTAAAATCCGGTTACTGGAATGTATTCAGCTACAACCCTGCTTTGAAGGCAGAAGGAAAGAACCCCTTCACCTTGTCTTCAAAAGAAGGAGACGGAACATATCAGGAATTCCTGAACAAAGAAACACGCTATTCCGCACTGACACGTAAGTTCCCGGAAAGAGCAGAGTATTTGTTCAAGAAGAGCGAAGATACAGCTAAAGAGCGCTTTAAGCACTTACAGAAATTGGTTGATCTGTACAGCGTTTCTGAAGAATAAAACCCTAAAACCGGCGTAAAGGCCGGTTTGGGCTAGAGACCGATTCGGAGGTTATAAACGACCTCTGGATCGGTTTTTTTATGCAATCTTCTGTGAGAATCGTCTGTGAGATGGGTAAGATGATGGAAGAAAGACTGCTGATTAACCAATAATATACAAGTTTACCAGCGAGAAGCTTCATATGAGGAAAGTTGTGTAAAGGCTGTCTTAGAAGTAAAGCTTTTATTTTTTCCAGAAAGATGGCATGAAAAATATAAACATGGTGTATAATTCAAGACGACCTGCCAACATGATAAAGGAAAACCACCATTTGATGCCGCTCTCAAAGAAACCAAAGTTTTCAACAGGGCCAACTGCCCCTAAGCCCGGTCCGATATTTCCTATCATGGCGAGGGCTGCCGTAAAAGATGAAATTAAATCTATACCGCTGAGAGTTGCTACAGCAGTGGTGATCATTGTAAGAAAAAAGTAAAAAAAGACAAAGGCTGCTACAGAAAAAACAACATCTTTTCGTCCTACTCTGCCATTAAGTTGGATAGTAAAAATTCCGTGGGGATGGAGAAGTTTTTTTACCTCGTTTTCCGTTTGTTTTGATAAAACGACCCAACGGATTACTTTTATTCCTCCTGCAGTGGAACCGGAGCACCCACCGATAAACATGAGAAGCAAGATAAAAATAGTTGCACTGGAAGACCATAACGCAAAGTCTGCGGAAGCAAAACCTGTAGTAGAGATGATTGTAGCCACTTGGAACATAGCTATTCTGAATGCATCTGACAGAGTTGGATACAAGTCAGAAATAAAAAATGTAATTCCTATTCCTGTTACAAGTATGATGCCGATATACGCTTTTATTTCACTATTGTGTATGATTTCTCCCAACTTACCTCGGACTAAAAAATAATATAAACTGAAATTGACTCCTGCTAAAATCATAAAAATAGTAATAATCCATTCAATAGCAGGAGAGTTGTAGAAAGTAATGCTAGTGTTTTTGGTAGAAAATCCTCCGGTACCTAAAGTAGAAAAGGAGTGGCATATAGCGTCAAACCAGCTCATACCGGCAATTTTTAGTAAAATTATTTGGATAACTGTCAGCGCTAGGTAAATAAACCAAAGAATTTTCGCTGTAGTGGCAATTTTGGGTGTTACCTTCCCTTTTTCGGGGCCTGTTGTTTCTGCTTTAATTAATTGAAAACCGCCTACACCCAATAGAGGCATAAGAGCTACCGTTAAAGCAACTATTCCCATGCCACCTAACCAATGCATTTGACAACGCCAGAAATTAATAGCATGGGGAAGAGATTCCACATCTGAAAAAATTGTTGCCCCAGTAGTTGTAAAACCTGATACGCTTTCAAAAAAAGCATCTGCCAAATTATCGATGGTACCTGATATCAAAAAAGGAGATGCTCCCAAAAAGCTGGCAAAACCCCAGGCCGCAGCTACTACAATATAGGAATCTTTAGGTATCATAGAAATCTTTTTTTTCTTACCAACAAGGGCAAGAATAAAAGCTACGATTACGCAAAAAACACCGGGTAAAGCAAAGGCGTGTATAACCTCGAATTCGCCGTAATATAATGCCACTGCGATAGGCAACAAAAAGGAAATGGAAATAATAGCTAAGAGAAAAAAGTTAATTTTGAAAAAACTGAAGACGGTCATGAATATCTTTTACTCTCCGGTTTTTCCTAAGAATTCAGCTACCCGGGAGGTATATTCTTTGTAAACAGCAATCTTCAGATTGTCACCTGCTTCCAAAACAGAGTTTCCGTCAGGAATAAAGAAATCCTGACTGTTTTGTTTTTTCATAAGTAGTATAAGGAAATGCCCCGGTTCTGCTACATCTTTTAATAACTTACCCAGTTGTGGAGAATTTTCAGAAAGAATGCACTCAAGAATTTCCAGCTCTCCGTCAGAAACTGTGTGAACTGCAGTAACACTTTTTCCCCGCAAGTGTCCGATGATAGCATCTACAACTGTGTCCTTGATGGGAATTGCTACATCAATACCGATGCTTCTTGCTATTTCGGCATAACCGGAACTGGCAACTAAGCAAATCGTTTTTTTCACACCGATAGATTTTAAATAAGCAGCAACAACAATGTTTTGCTCATGATTGTGAGTCGCACAAATTAAAAGATCGTATGAAGCGATATTTTCTTCTTCGATGAACCCTTCATCCGTAATATCTGCCTTGAAAACCGGTACAGAGGGGAACCTTTCGGCAGCTTGTTTAACTTTTTGTTCATTTTTATCGATGATGACAAAGTTTTTTCTCTGTCTGCGCAAAATAGAAAGAAAGTTTGAAACTTTCAAAGAATCTTTTGTATTTTGAATGTTATCTGCTACCAAAAAACCTATTTGACCGGCTCCTACTAAGGCGACTTTTTTTAGATTAGACATGTGGGAACCGGATAGCTCCAAAAACTTTTTCATGTCATTTTTTTTTGCCAAAATTCCCAATCTATCCTCGGCAGCAATTTTTGTTGAACCGTGAGGTAAAAAAGACCGTTCATTGTTTTCTACGTATACCAGTAGAAAAGGAACATCTATAAATCCCCGTAAATCCTGAACGAGAGCTCCGTCAAGTTTGCTCCCTTCTTCAACGGTTACGGGCATTACTTCGAATTCTGTGTTCTCAAAGGTAAGAACTTCGGTGACGGCACCGTGTTCCAAGGCTTGGTTTATGGCATCGGCAGCTTCTTGGTCAGGATATACCATGTAGTCAATACCGTATGGGGGACGATGCTCACCGGAAAAAGAGTCTGCGTGTTGACTGATAGTCTTTCGGGTTTCAAGATAGTAATCGTAATTTCTGACCCGGGCAATTTTTGTAACTTCAGGATAAACGGTGTCTGCAAGAGAACAGGTAATCATGTTGACTTCATCGGATTCGGTAAGCATCACCAATGCATCCGCTTTTGCAATACCCGCCTGTTCCAAGGTTTCCAAATTGTTGCCATTGTCTGCAATACACATGCAGTCCAACCGATTGGCAACATGCCTCATAACATCTTCATTGCTGTCGATGATGGTAACATCGTTTTTTTCAGAAATCAGTCTTTTGGCCAGTTCTGTTCCCGTCAAACCGGCCCCAACGATTATGATTTTCATAATACAACAACAGACCTCTATTTATTCTTCCTGAGAAAGTTTTGACTTTTTTGTATGTATAGCAAAGAGAATACTTGCAACTGCACCGCAAATGATTCCGGCTGTAACAGCTTCTGTAGCAGCATTAGGAAGCAACAACAAAATAAAAGCTCCTAAACCGGCACCTCCCATTAACTGACTTACTTGAGAACCGGCAAATATGTAGAGAGCCAGACTGACATATATCGTGTGAAGAAGTGTACTCAGAACAGACGCAACAACGGCTGCCACCGGTTTTGCAAGACGAATTTTAACGAGAAGCATAAAAAGATATGCGACAGTTGCTCCCAACAACAGTCTTGGCAAAACAGAAATCAACGGATTCACAAAAAGGATGTCCAAGCCTCCGGCACTTTGTGTTGCTTGATAAAGGCTTGTCAAGCCAAAAATAATTCCGATACCGATTCCGGCTACAGGGCCGGCTATCAATGCTCCCAATATTGTGGGTATATGAAGGAGGGTGATTGCCAATCCCCAGGGTAAACGAATGTATCCGATTACAGGAAGAAGTCCAAACAATACGGTAAGAGCTCCCAATGCCCCTATAACAGCAATTTTCTTTGTTACGTTGTTTTCAAATAATGCAGAATTCATTGTATTAATGTGTCGTAATAAAAGTATAATGTCAATAGAAATTTATATCAGGAATGTTATAAAGCCGTTAATTGACGGATATATAGCGGGACTTGAAAAGTACGACAAAATATAGGTATACTTACACTATGAGTGATAAGAATGTAATGTGCCCTTGCGGCTCAGGAAAAGCTTACAGTGAATGCTGTGAGCCAATAATAAAAGGTACTGCTTTGGCAAAGACAGCAGAAGAATTGATGCGAGCTCGATATAGTGCTTATGAAAAGCATGAAATTGACTTTATTGTGGAAAGTTGCGAATCAACAGGAACTGAAAAAGATATTGATTATGATGCAACAAAAGCATGGAGTGAAGAGTCTAATTGGTATGGATTGAAGATTCTCCGTACCGAAAAGGGCGGAGAAAATGATACAGAAGGTGTGGTTGAATTTGAAGCAACGTATTCCCGGAAAGGATTAAAAGATGTTCACCATGAAACCGGATATTTCAAAAAGATAGACGGGAAATGGCTATATTCTACCGGTAATTTGAAGACAACCACTGTGGTTCGGGAAGGCAGAAAAATAGGTCGTAACGAACCATGCCCCTGCGGTTCAGGAAAAAAATATAAGGTTTGTTGTGGCAGATAGGTTTATAACAGGGTTTCACTCTGTTGAAGAGAAAATAAGAACTATTGCATCGGAGAAGAATAAAAAAGGTGAGGTTACTTTGTATTATTCTTCTCTCGGTCCCAGAGTAAAAAAAATTCTAGTCCAAGCTCAGAATGCGGGAATATCTTGCGAGCAAAAAGAAAAATCCGTTTTAGACAGTTATGTAGCTGATTTATCAAAAACAGCCCAAGACCATCGAGGATTAGTTTTAAAAGTGTCCGGCATAGGACAAGGGCCTTCCAATCTTGTGGATTTCTATCAGTGGATAGAACAGGTGCCTCAGGAATCAACCGTGTTACTTTTAGACTCTGTTACAGATCCTCACAATGTGGGGGCGATTATTCGTAGTTGTGACCAGTTCGGGGTTTCTTTGGTTATTCTTCCTGAGCGACGTGGTGTCAGAAATCCCTTGGAAAACGAAATCGTTAGTCGGGCCAGTGCCGGAGCCAGTGCTTGGGTTTCCGTTGCTGTTGTGCCAAACTTAGTAAGATGTGCAGAGCTGTTAAAGCAGGCCGGTTTTTGGGTTTACGGAGCGGATGCTAGGGGAACCTCTGTTGAAAAGGTTGTTTTTCCTGATAAAACCGCCCTTGTCATGGGTAGTGAAGGAGATGGAATAGCCCGTCTTTTGGAAGAAAAATGTGACGGTTTAGTTTCAATTCCCACAGAAGGAAACATAGATAGTCTTAACGTGTCTGTTGCTACGGGTGTGCTGTTATATGAAATTAAACGGCAAAAGCGTTGTACTAAAAAATAAGGGATAGAAAATGAGTGAACAGGTACCTGCAGGAAAATCAAAAAAAGAACTCAAGGCGGAAATTAAGGCGATAAAAGTTCGAGCTGCTGAAGAGATACAGCAGCTTAAAGAACAGGCTACGCAGCTTAAGGCTGATTTAGAAAATGTACATGAGACCAACCAACAGGCTGCTGTTCTTAAAGCCCAAAGATTGGAAGCAAAATTACAAAAAAAACAGTATGAGGCTTCTCTTCCAAAACGATATACTATTGGAGAGGAAATCTGTAATTCAATTACCCATGGTATCGGTGCAGGATTGGCTATTGCCGCTCTTGTTTTATTAGTTGTTAAAGGTGCGATCTATGCTCCGGTGGGAGAAAAAGGATTTTATATCACTAGCTTTGCCATTTATGGTGCTTCTTTATTTATCCTTTATCTCATGTCCACTTTGTATCATGCTTTAACTCCCTATGGTGCAAAAAAGGTTTTTGCTGTTTTTGATCATTCCTGTATTTACCTTTTAATTGCCGGAACTTACACACCTTTTTGCTTGACTGTGTTACGACCTACAGTAGGATGGTGGCTCTTCGGTATTATTTGGGGGCTAGCTCTTGCCGGTATGACCTTTTATGCCATTTTCGGGAAAAAAATGCGGGCATTATCTGTGATCACTTATATTTTGATGGGATGGCTTGTTATTTTTGCAATAAAACCCATGGTTCAAATAGTGCCGTCTTTTAGCTTAAAGTTGTTGGTATGGGGTGGAGTGGCATATACTGTCGGATGTGTTTTTTATGCTATGAAGAAAGTCAGATGGACTCATTCAATTTGGCATGTTTTTGTCATGCTTGGAAGCATATTACACTTTTTTTCAATATACTACTTGTTCTAAATTGGCAAAACGTGACTTGAAAATACCCCGGTATTCATGTAAGGTAAAAGATATCCTTGTTACATAGGAGAAGAAGAGTTATGAAAAACAAAAGATCTGTCTCAAAAATGCCAGCAAGTATAACTATCCTTAGTTATTTAGTTTATTTCAGTTCTATTGTTTTTTTTCTGATTCAGGTTTTACTGACGAAGACATTAAGTCCAGAAAATCTGTTAAAATTCTTGATGGCTCCAGCCTTTATTGCAGAATTGGTGATAAGCGCCGTTACTCCTGTTTTGTTAATTCGATTTACGAAAAAATTTGTTGATCAATATGACGGTTCTGAGAAATCTTGCAAGACTGCCTGTAAAGCCGGTATCCGCTTTGTTCAGGGCTCTTTCTTTATTCCGTTGTTCACTACAATCATTTGTACTATCTTTTCTGTTTGGAGTTTGGATATCTCTAGGAAAGTTGCTATTGCGGTATGTTTCCAAGCTTGTGGCAGTGTATTACTTACTCCTGTTCTCTTTT
>JAHLFV010000067.1 GCA_018883625.1 Candidatus Treponema excrementipullorum | reverse complement strand
AAGTAAATCTATGCAGTTAATAGGAAGGTTTCCGTGGAAAAAGATACAAAGGTTCTCTCTGTTGTAGAATCAAAAGATATAAAAAAAGATTTTTTTTCTCCCCGTTTTTTTTCTGATGACACCGGGGAAATTGTTACCGGTATTTTGTCTCAAGTCAGAGAAAAGGGAGATGAAGTCTTGCGGGAGTACGCTGCTACTTTTGACAAATGCCCTCTTACAGGTTTTTGCGTCGATGGTGAAGATATTCGCCTTCAGGGAGAAGCTCTGAAAAAGGATAATCCTGCACTCTACGAGGCTCTTGCTTATTCCTGGGATTTGGCATTGCGTTTTGCCCGGCGGCAGCGGAAATCCTTTGAAGACTTTGAAACGGAACTGGAACCGGGACTTTTTACGGGGCAGAAAACTATTGCCGTAGACAGAGCCGGTTTGTATGTTCCTGCCGGTCGTTTCCCATTACTTTCCACGGTGATTATGACGGCTGCTCCTGCGGTAGCCGCCGGGTGTAAAGAAGTTATTCTCTGTACGCCGCCCAGAAAACATCCTTCCCTGGAGGGGAAACCCTTTGCCGACAAAGGGATTTTGGCTACTGCGTATATTTGCGGTATTTCAAAGATTTTTGCTTGCGGCGGTGCTCAGGCTATCGGTGCCATGGCGTACGGTACGGAAACAATTCCTCGGTGCGACGTAATTGTCGGTCCGGGAAACAAGTATGTGGCAGAGGCCAAACGGTTGGTGTACGGTACGGTAGGTATTGACATGGTAGCCGGTCCCACGGAAGTATTTATTATTGCGGATAAAACTGCTCATCCTGCTTGGGTGGCTGCGGATATGTTAGCTCAAAGCGAGCACGACCCGGATGCTCAGGCGATTTTGGCTACAGACAGTGGGGAACTGGCTTGTGCCGTGGAAAAAGAATTGGAAAAACAGCTGGAGGTACTTCCTACAAAAGAAGTTGCTGCCGTCAGTCTGAAAAAAAACGGATATATTATTATTACCAAGGACTTGGATGAAGCGGCTAACCTTGCCAATAAAAAAGCACCGGAACACTTAGAATTGGCTTTGGAAGCCGGTGCAACGTTAGATGCTTTACGGGAGGCAGTACACAATTACGGTTCTCTGTTTATCGGTCACGGTTCTGCGGAAGTTTTGGGAGACTATGCTGCCGGTTTGAATCATACGTTGCCGACTTCTACCTCTGCCCGATTTACCGGCGGTTTGTCTGTGAGAAACTTTTTGAAAACCGTTACTACCCTGCGTACGGAAGAAGGTTCTGCGGGACAAAAAAAATCAGCCCTCAGTGCTTCTGTTTTGGGAGAAGCCGAAGGACTGATTGGTCATGCCCGTGCCGCCCAGGTTAGGCTTTAACTTTTTTGTATAATTCCTGCTGGACAGGCTCCATTTCTGTATGTTGCTTGTCCAAAATCTCCATAACGGCATCTACGGTTTTTTGTTTGGGGTCAATGCCTCTGTCTTCGGGATTTTCTCCCAAAGAAGCAATGATTTCTTTGCGGAAAGGTTTGCACTCTATAACGGGACTGGCGGTCATCAATACAACATCGGGATCTACCAAGTCGGATAGCATATCGTTGGGACTGTTGGGATTCAGTTTGAGACAGTTACCGTTAATGGAAACAAGAATCATAATATCAAAAAGTCTCAGATAAGAGTCAATCTCCCGTAATCCCCGTTTTGTTTCTTCCACACCGGGTCTGTACCGGGTTCCGCTGGGGAACACCAGTATGACTTTTCCTTGTTTTTTTGCCTGATCCATGGCTCGCATGGAAGCCATATTGATTTTGCGACTTCTGGCTTTTTCTTCTTCGTACTCTTGAGAATCTATATGAGATTTCAAGCTTCTGCTGGGGTAGACAACAATGCGGGAAAATCCTTCTGCCCACGCCTTTACCATGGGATTTTCTTCGTTAAGTTTCATTCCCGCTATGGCAACGATTCGTTGTGCCAAATCTTTTCCTTCCGGGGAATCCTGTTCCAGTAAAGCACAAAAAGCCGGTAAATCGGTGTTGCTGTAGTGTTCCATAAGGATGAGTCCCCGTTTGCCCTCTTTTACAAGACGCAGAAACTCCATAAAGTGTTCCCGGTTTTTTAAAGATGAACCCGGCAACAGATTTTCTGCAATCATGGCGTTCATGATTTTTCGTGTGGCGGGGTTTTCTTCTTGATATACATTTGTTTCGTCAATGACGCTGGCTGCTTTTGTTAATTTTGATAAAGAACTGAAATAATGTCCGTATTTTTCTGCCAAAGGAATTCCTGACATACATCCTCCAAAAGATTTCTTTATTTAAAGGGTACCTTGATTTCTTTGAACTGTCAAGGATTTCTGCTAATTCCCGTGAGTTTGATGGGTACATTAAAATCATGTTAAAAGCAGGTGTGAATCTTGCTAGCGGTACATTATTCATGTATATTTTTTTTATGGATAATATCAAAACCCTTCAGACAATTTTTATTTACGGTCTTTTTGGATTGCTTTTCTTTTTGCTTATGGCTATGTTACAGCCTTTTTTTACTGTTATTTTATGGGCTGCATTGCTGTATGTATTGTTTAAGCCTTTACACGGAAAAATTTTCAAAAAGATGGATAAAACCAAACGGTTTTTTGAGCTGAAACGGAATCTTTTGGCTGCTGCCTTTTCTGTAGGTATTTTTCTGTTGATAATTGGTCCTCTGGTGGGAATAGGTTTTATGCTGGTGCAACAGCTTTTATCTTTTTTAACAGGGATTGAAAATTTTCTTCTTGAAAATCCTGATTTTTTCAATAGTTCCGAAATAGGAATTTTTATCAATGGTCTGATAGAAGATTTCAGTTTTATTAACTTGAATGAAATCAATTTGAAAGCGGAAATCCTTAATTTTGTGCAGAATTACAGTTCCGGTATTTTTTCTATGGGTAAAAGTATTTTAAGCGGTACAGGAGCTTTTATCCTTTCTCTTTTGTTTACGATTTTCGCCCTCTACTTTTGTTTTCTTGACGGTCCCTATTTGGCTTCGTTAATCGGTAAGATTATACCTATAGATCCCGACTATATGAAAACCTTGGGAACAAAGTTTTCGGAAATTACCAGAAATCTTTTTTCCGGTTATATTTTGGTTGCCTTGTATCAGGGACTGGCTGCTTTTATCATTATGTCTATTTTTAAAGTTCAGGGAGCCTTGTTGTTTTCTGTAGTTTTGATGATAGCGTCTTTTATTCCCTTGTTGGGAGCTGCCATAGTGTGGGTGCCTATCGGAATAGTTTTGTGTCTTACAAAATCCGTATTTATCGGTATTCTCTTTTTAATCCTATGCGGTTTTTGTGTAAGTTTTTTGGATAACTTTTTGCGCCCGCTCTTTTTAAAAGACAGAATAAATGTTCATCCGTTAGTTATCTTTTTTTCCATATTGGGTGGTTTGCAGGTGTTCGGTATGAATGGCTTGTTGCTGGGCCCTATGATTGTTATTTTGTTTTTTACTGTTTTGGATATGCTTGTATCGACTACGATTAAAAAGGAAAAGTCCTTGGAAAGCTTGTCCGACGGGGAATAAAACATATATATTATAACTATAACAACTGTCCTATGGAGGATTTATGTCAAAGGGATTAAAAACAACATTGATTATCATTGGTGTGTTGGTTGTTTTTCTTATAGGTGGATGTTCTTACTATTCCAATACTTATAATAAAATGATTACATTGGATGAATCTGTTTCCGGAGCTTGGGCTCAAGTACAGAATGTATATCAGCGTCGATACGATTTGATTCCTAATTTGGTTGAAACGGTAAAGGGCTATGCTGCCCATGAGTCTCAGGTGTATGCAGATATTGCAGAGGCCCGTTCTAAAGCCGGTGGTGTTATTCAGCTATCCGCACGGGATTTGGAAGATCCGGCAGTTTTAGAGCAGTTTCAGGCAGCTCAAGCCAGTTTAAGTGGCGCATTGCAGCGATTGCTGGCTGTTACGGAAAATTATCCTGAGTTAAAAGCTGACCAAAACTTTCTTGCCTTGCAAGATCAGTTGGAAGGTACGGAAAATCGTATCACTGTGGAACGGGGACGATTTAATGAAGCTGTAACGGCATATAATACATACATACGAAGCTTTCCCAACAATATCATTGCGAACATGAGTGGTTTCCGGGTTAAAGAGAAATTTGCTGCTGACGTGGCAGCTCAAAGTGCTCCGGTAGTTTCTTTTGATTAAAGGTATCTGTCTATGCGAAAAAACAGCATGATGAAAAAATTAAATCTGGAAGAGGCTTCTTTTGTAAAAATACAAGAGGCGGTAAAAAAGGCAGAGAAAAATACGACGGGAGAAATTGCAGTGGCTGTTACTCCCGAAAGTGCCCGGTACTCCGTGTATGAGTTGGGATTCAGCCTTTTTATCGGAATGGTTGTTTTTGCTTTTATGTTGCCTTTTTCCGCTTCTTTGTCTGATATGTTGGATAGGTGGTATTGGGGAGCTCCTGCGTGGCAGCTACCGGCTTTTTTTGGAATAACAAGTTTTGGTCTGGTTGGGATATTTTTTCTTGTAGCGAATATTACTTTTATTGACCGTTTGATTATTCCCAAGGACGTACGGGCTAAAACTGTATATAATCGGGCACTGCGACACTTTGTAGAAAGCGGTGTCTATGCTACAAATAATCGTTCCGGTATTTTGATTTTTGTGTCGTACATGGAGCGGGAAGTGCGGATTTTGGCAGATACAGGGATAAATGAAAAAATTCCTCATCAGTTATGGAACTTAATTGCAGTGGATTTGGCGGAAGGTTTAGGGACGGAAGATGCAGCCGGAGCTTTCATCCGAGCCATTGAACGGTGCGGAGAACTTTTGGAGGAACATTTCCCCTTGGAAGAAGGAGTTGAAAATCCCGATGAGTTGCCTGACGGTTTGGTTATCTTAGGAGATGACGAATGTTTGTAATAAAAAAGAGTTTCATGTACCTTGCTGTATGTTTTTTTTCATTTTCTCTTTTTGCATTGGAGGTGCCTCAGTGGATTGGTCCTGTTAGGGATGATGCAGGGGTCATAAGTGCTCAGGCAAAAAAGGATTTGGAAACCTATCTTACCAATGTGAACAATCAAACAGGTGTTCAGGTAGCTGTGTTGACGATTCCGAGTTTGGATGGAGACTCTTTGGAAGACTTTTCTATACGGACAGCTACTGAATGGAAACTGGGGCATGCCGGTAAAGATAACGGTGCCCTGTTGGTGGTTGCAGTAGATGACAGAGCTTTACGCATTGAAACCGGTTACGGTTTGGAACATTTACTAACTGACGCTAAATGCGGTTTGATCATACGTAATATAATTACTCCGTATTTTCGTGACGGAGACTACGAAACAGGCATTGTAGAAGGGATAACAAATATGGTAGGTATTGCCACTGAGAATGCTGCTTTGATATCTTCTGATTTGGAAGCATCGGAAGACGACGGTTCTGGCTGGGTGGCTCTCATTATCATGTCTGCATTTTTTGTTTTTTATATCAGTACCATTATTTTTGCTGTTGCTCGGGGACGACGGGGAGGGTATGTGCATATTCCTTACGGTACGGGATACAGCAGAAGTCGCAGTTCTTACAGTGGCCGAAGCAGTTTTGGCGGAGGCGGATTTTCCGGTGGCGGTGGCCGATTTGGCGGAGGTGGTGCTTCCGGTTCTTGGTAAAAAAATGGGGTTGTCCTTTATGAAGTTTTAAGACTTCCGGGACAGCCCCTTTGTTTTTTAAGATGCGGAGTTTTAAGTCACGGTTTTTGTCAAGGTTATCGGGGTGACAGCAACTAAAGAATTTACAGTATCCCTTTTATTTTCTCCGATTCCTGCAACAAAGCGTCGCTGTATTTTCTGAAAAGGCTCAGATATTCTTCTTCCACCTCTTTAAAGGGTCGCTTTTTGTAAGAAAAACTACTGTACATAACCGGGGCTGTCCTTGGTTCCTGTCCGCTAACAGAGTTGTTAACGAGCTCGCCAACAGAGTCGTTACCGGACTTGTTAACGAATTCGTTAAGCAAATCCCGTAAGTCATAATACAACATATCGTCATCAATGATTTTTACGAGTTTCTGCTCTTCTTGCGAAAGGGGGGAACCTAGAAACTTTTTATAGATTACTTCCAAAAGGTGTTCTTCATAGCGACAGTAGTCTTGTAAGTACTGTTTTACCGGCCGAGTAATATCGCTGAGATATGCTTCGGACGCATCGTGTAGCAGGCATGCCAAGATTAGTCGGGTAGAATAGCCTCGTTGTTCTGCTTCTTTTGCACAATGAATGCAGTGTTGTCCCACAGAAAAGAAGACTTTTACATGACCGTTTCCTCTGCACAGTAATGAAAGGGCATGAGCAATATCTTCTATCAAAATGCCCTGTGGATCGGGATTGAGAGGATAAAACTTCACTCCGCTACTGGTTCTTATATAATCACTCATGTTTACAATTGTCCTGATTCGGCTGCTCCGGGAAGTCCTATATCCTTGCGATAGAACATACTTTCAAAATGTACTTTTTCCATCAGTTTATAGGCTTTTTCCCATGCTTCCTGAAATGTCTCTCCGTAAGCAGCGGTGGCTAAAACCCTTCCACCGCTGGTAATGAGTGGTAGCTGTTCATTCCTCCTGTCCAGTTGTGCTCCTGCAATAAAAATCTTTTCTGTTTCTCTTGTCTGAAGGGGAAGTGAAATTGTATATCCTTTATGATATTCTCCCGGATATCCGCCGGAAACAGCAACGGGAGCGCAGACAAAGCCCGGTTTCCATGTACAGGTAAAATTCTGTAATTCTTCGTCGATGATTGCTCGGCAGAGCTTTGAAAAGTCAAAATCCATTAAGGGTAAAACAGCCTGAGTTTCCGGGTCTCCCAGTCGGACATTATATTCCAATAATTTGGGGCCGGTGGAGGTAAGCATCAATCCAAAGAAGATAAAGCCTCTGTAATCCATTTTTTCCGCTATAAGTCCCTTGAGAGTAGGAACTAAAATATCTTTTTGGAAAGCTTCCATCATGTCTGCAGTGACATCACTGACAGGGGCTACTGCTCCCATGCCACCGGTATTGGGGCCTTTTGCTCCGTCAAGTAGTCTTTTGTGGTCTCTGGCTGTTACAAAGGGCACAATGGTTGCTTTTTCAGGATGTTGAGGAGTAACTGACACTGCTGCCAAAACAGAAATTTCCACTCCCTGTAAATATTCTTCCAAAAGTATTTTGGTACCGGCAGTTCCCAAAGTTTTTTTGTCCATGAAATTGATAATTGCTTCTTCTGCCTCTTTAACAGTGGCAGCTACTACAACTCCTTTACCGGCTGCTAAGCCATCAGCTTTGATAACAATGGGGGCACCTTTTTCATGGAGATATGACAGAGCTTCTGCTGTGGAAGTAAAACTTTTACTGTAACCGCAGGCAACTCCGTATTTTTGCATAAATTCTTTTGAAAAATCTTTACTGGCTTCTAAGATAGCACCTTGGGATTTGGGACCTACTACCGGAATGCCGGCCTTCCACAAAACATCTGCCAAGCCCTGTGCCAAGGGATCCTCCGGTCCCACCACAACAAAATCACAGCGTTCTTCCGTGGCAATAACGGACACGGCATCATTAAAAGACATATGTTCTGTAGAGATATACTCTTTAGGGTCGATTGTACGACATTTTTTTTCTGCTGCTGTACCGCCGTTTCCGGGTACACAGATAACTTCCGTAACATCTGGGCTTTTTGCAAGAGCCCAAGCAATAGCATGCTCCCGTCCGCCGGAGCCAACAACAAGTACTTTCATGGGGGTATTGTATCAGGTACGTACCGACATGACAAGGACTTATTTATCGTGTTACGTTATGTAGCCATTTTTTTGATTTGATACGATATACTCCCAGTGCAGCTTTGAAAATATCTTCAGAAACCACAAACATAAATACAAGCCAAGGTTGCAGATGTAAAATAAAGCCTGCCAAAAATCCCATGGGAAGGGCAATACACCACATGGCGGCAACATCGCAGACGGCAGCAAAAACCGTATCTCCACCGGCACGACATATACCTACTATGTAACACATGTTAAAACTACGCAAAGGATAGACAACCATTAATACCATAAGCATGGCAGTTGCCTCTGCCATAATGTGAGGTGCAACGTCGAAAAATACCGGCAAGACTTTTGAAAGGGGAAACAGTAATGCTCCGATAAAAATTGCCAATATGGGCATCAACAGGGCAAACTTATTGGCGTATTTTAGAGCTTTTTGTGTGTCCTCTGCACCGATTTGTTTTCCGATGATAATTGCGGCTGCGTTACCGATACCGATAAAGAAAACCCAAGTCAGTTGGGAAATTGTTCCCGTAATATTAAAGGCGGCTATAGCATCGGTACTGATTTTGGCAAAGATGGCATTTTGCAAAGTAACGCCAAAGCCCCACAGTGTTTCATTAAGAATAACGGGAAAGGCTATTTTTATGTAGCGTTGTATAAAATACATATTGTAAGACATCATGGATTTAAAAGAATCCAAAGCTTCATAGTTATTTTTCTTTGCTACAGAATAGAGTATAAAAAACTCCAAAAATCGGGAAATAATGGTTGCCAATGCTGCTCCCGAAACACCCATGGCAGGGAAAGGTCCTATACCAAAGATAAACAAGTAGTTAAAAATACCGTTCACAACCAAAGAAATCATGGTTGCCACCATGGGTAATTTAACGTGTTCTGTGCTACGGAAAGCTTGAGAGACAACAAAACTGATGGCTGTTATGGGATAACTTATGGCTACCAGTCGTAAATACTGTCCACCTACTTCAATGACTTTGGGGTCATTGGAGTAAAATGAAATCAACAGTTTTGGGAAAAAGAGAGCTGCAACCGTAAAAAGGGCGGAAATAATCAAGGAAAAACTTATCATCAAACCTAAAGTTTTTCTGATGTTTGCTACGTCTTTTTTTCCCCAGTACTGGGCTATAAATATGGAACCGCCGGAAGCTATTCCAAAAAGAATCATGTTAAGGATAAAGAAAATTTGGTTCCCTAAACCTACAGCAGCGATTTCCAAGGAACCTAACTGTCCCACCATAATGGAGTCCAACATGTTTACCATGGACTGCATGAGATTCTGTAAGGTAATGGGTACCGCCACAAAAAAAAGCGTTTTATAAAATTTTTTATCGATTGTCATGGTGTCTGCTACTCTTGTTAGTTTCTGAAACTGTGGATAGGAGCCGGAATCCGTCCGCCCCGGTTGATAAAGTCGGCACATGAAAACTTGCTTACCGGTAAAATGGGAGCTCCGCCTAAAAGACCGCCAAATTCGGCCCAGTCTCCTACAGTTTTTCCCGGTACCGGTATAACTCGTACTGCGGTGGTTTTGTTATTTACCATTCCAATTGCCATTTCATCGGCAATAATACCGCTGATGGTGGTGTCCGGTGTATCTCCCGGAATAGCTATCATATCGAGACCTACGGAACAGACGCAGGTCATAGCTTCCAACTTCTCTAGGTTAATGGAACCGGCTTTTACGGCTGCTATCATACCTTCGTCTTCGGACACGGGAATAAAGGCTCCGGAAAGTCCCCCCACATTGGTGCTAGCCATAACGCCGCCTTTTTTTACCATATCGGTAAGCATTGCCAAAGCGGCAGTAGTACCGGGAGCACCGGCAGATTCCAAGCCCAATTCTTCTAAAATCCTGGCTACAGAGTCACCTACAAAGGGAGTAGGGGCCAAGGATAAATCCAGAATTCCAAAATCTACTCCCAAACGTTTTGCAGCTTCTGTTCCTACCAACTGTCCCATACGGGTTATTTTAAATGCCATCTTTTTTATACCGTCAGCAACTTCATCCAACGGTTTTCCCCGATAGGCTTCGCAGGCGGCTTTGATTACTCCGGGACCGGAAACTCCCACAGAAAGAACAGCGTCTCCTTCTCCCGAGCCATGGAAAGCTCCTGCCATAAAGGGATTGTCTTCCGGTGCATTACAGAATACTACCAGTTTTGCACACCCTAAACCGTCTTTATCTTTTGTTTTTTCTGCAGTAGTTTTGATGATTCGTCCCATATCTTTTACGGCATTCATATTGATACCGTTTTTTGTGGTACCCAAGTTAATGGAAGAACAGACTCTATCTGTTACGGTAAGGGCTTGGGGAATAGATTCCAAAAGAATTCTGTCTCCGGGAGTGATTCCTTTTTGAACCAAGGCAGAAAAACCGCCGATAAAGTCAACTTCTAATTCCTTTGCAATCTGATCTAGGGTAACCGCCCACTCTACATAGCTGTCTTCGTCACTGGGCTCTGCCACTAAAGAAATGGGGGTAACGGCAATCCGTTTGTTTATAATGGGTACGCCTAATTCTGTTTCTATTTTCCTACCTGTTTCCACCAAATTGCCGGCATATCGTAGAATTTTTTCCCTCATTCGTCGTCGGCTTTCTTTGCCGCTTTCGCAGGCACAATCCCGCAGGGAAATGCCCATGGTAATGGCACGGACATCCAGTTTATAGCGTAAAAACATATTTACTGTTTCTTGGATTTCTACAGGGGAAAATATCATAACAACCTCTCGATTTTATTGTATCGAAAAATAAGGGAAATCGCAATGGGGCGGGATTTTACCTGTACTGCCTGTACAGGTAGAATATGGGCTTCTATAAAAACAGCAAAAGGCTGACTGCCATGATAATCATTCCGGCAATGAGTCCGTAAATAGACAGATGGTGCTCTCCGTATTCCCGGGCGGCCGGCAATAATTCGTCAAAAGAGATAAAAACCATAATTCCGGCAACGGCAGCAAAAAGAATACCAAAGACGGCGTCGTTCATAAAGGGGCGTAAAATTATCCAGCCTACAAGGGCTCCTATAGGTTCAGCCAAACCGGAAAGAAACGAATAACAAAAGGCTTTTTTGCGGGATCCCGTTGCCTGATAAATGGGTACGGAAACAGCAATACCTTCGGGGATATTATGAATGGCGATGGCAACTACTATGGGAACCGCTATAGTGGGATCTTGCAAGGCAGAGACAAAGGTTGCCAAGCCTTCCGGGAAGTTGTGAATGGCAATGGCAAGGGCGGTGAAAATGCCCATCCGCATCAGTTTTGTAGATGGCGGATTTTTTTCTATTTCTTCCATAAGTTTTACTTCGTGGGGATTTTCTTCTGAAGGAATGAGTTTATCGATAATGGCGATAAAAAACATTCCTCCGAAAAAGGATATAACGGTGACCCAGTTTCCCAGGCGGTAGCCCATAAAAGCCACCAAAGAATCTTTTGCTTTAACAAATATTTCTATGGTTGAAACGTATACCATAACGCCGGCGGAAAATCCCAATGCTACAGAAAGAAATTTTCTGTTGGTATGGCGATATAAAAAAGCAATCAGACTTCCGATTCCCGTACTGAGTCCGGCTAATAAGGTAAGAAAAAAAGCCAATAAAACGTTATTGTCCATAAAAACTCCTGTAAACAACCGCCAACATGGGCAACAATTAAACTTGGGCGCAGCCTCTGAAATCCTGCAAAGTTCGGAAGCCTTTCCGTTTCATAAACTCTTCCAGTCCCAGAATAATTTCCGTCATGGCAGTAGGATTGGCAAAGGTAGCCGTTCCTACCTGTATAGCGTGGGCTCCTGCCATAATAAACTCCACTGCATCCTGCCAAGTGGCTATGCCGCCCAATGCAATAACGGGAATCCGCTGAGACTCCGGCAAGGTATTCATGTGTTGAATCAAATCGTACACAAGACGAAGAGCTAAGGGTTTTACCGCAGGCCCTGATAATCCTGCACGTATGTTGTTAAATAGAGGTTTACCTTTTTCTATATCGATAGAAATAGCCTGCACCGTATTTATTAAACTGAGGGCGTCGGCTCCGGCCTTACGGACGGCTTCGGCAACGGCTATAAGATCCGGGGCGTTGGGAGACAGTTTTACTATCAAAGGTTTGGAAGGGGCTGCCTTTTTTACGGCAGAAGTTACCATGGCAGCGTCTTCACAGTGCAATCCAAAGGCCATACCCCCGGCTTTTACGTTGGGGCAAGATATGTTCAGCTCAATCATAGGAACGGCTGTTTTTTCCAGTAAAGCCGCTCCTTGGGTGTAGGTTTCTATGCTGGAGCCGGAGAGATTTGCAATAGTGACTGGCCCCAAAGACAACATAGTGGGCAGTTCTTTTTCTATAAAGTGGGGAATTCCCGGATTTTCCAAACCGATGGAGTTAATCAAGCCGGAGGGGGTTTCTTTTAACCGCACTCCCTGATTTCCCGGTCGGGGCTCCAATGTCAGTCCTTTAGAACAGATACCGCCAAGTTTTTGCACTGCTGTCACGGATGCATATTCAGTACCGTATCCAAAAGTGCCTGATGCTGCAATAACGGGATTGGAAAATCTGACACCGGCAATGGTAAGGGATAAATCCGGTGTTTCCTCTTTTGAAAGAGGTGACAATGGGATGGAAGACCGGGAATGGGGATTTTTTTCCGGGAAAATCAAAATTTCTCCGGGAAAAACAGGGCCTTCCTTGCAGCAACGTTTATTGCCTTCTTTTGTGGTAATGGTACAGCCTAAGCAGGCTCCCATTCCGCAAGCCATGGCAGATTCCATGCTCAAGTATGAGGGAATGCCGGCTTCCTTGCAAACTTTTTGGACGTAAGCCAACATGGGTTCGGGACCGCAGGCGTAGAGGCAGGTGTATCCCTTTTCTTTTATAGTTTGACAGGTGAGTACATCCGGCAACATACCCGGGACTCCCTGAGAACCGTCATTGGTAGTTATTGTTAGCTGTTTGGGAACTATATTATCTAAGCCGTAAGAACCGGTGCGGAAAGAAGCTATAAAGTCATAGGATTTTTCCGGTAAAGTAGAGGCAAATCCTGCCACCGGTGCCACTCCGATGCCTCCTCCTACGATACAGGGAAAGTCTTCTTGAGAGGGAGTAGGAAAGGTATTTCCCAAGGGTCCTAAAAGTTTCAGTGAATCTCCTGCTTTAAGAGTGCAGAGTTCTTCTGTTCCCTGTCCTTTTTTCAATATCAAAAAAGAAATGGACTGTACAGCACCCTGCTGACTTGTCTCTGTATGATACACACTGATAGGGCGAGTCAATAATGTTTTTGAAGGAACAGCTTGAAGCATAAAAAACTGTCCCGGCAATACTGTTTTTGCAAAGTTGGCAGGACAGGAAACCTGCACATAAAAAATACTTGCCTGCACTTCAGCGGTTTTTGTCACGGTAGCTGTAAGATAACAGGGTGTTTCCGAACAAGACATAGACATTCCTTTACGTGTTGATGGGTAGAATTCTGTAGGCAGAACAACCCGTACGTGTTGATGGGTAGAATTCTGTAGGCAGAACAACCCGTACGTGTTGATGGGTAGAATTCTGTAGGCAGAACAACCCGTACGTGTTGACGGGTAAAATTCTGTGGGCAGAACAACCCGTACGTGTTGAGGGGT
>JAHLFV010000066.1 GCA_018883625.1 Candidatus Treponema excrementipullorum | reverse complement strand
TGTCAATGTCTTTCTTAATATCCCGCAGGATAGCAAGGAACAGTATCAGGGCGAACAGCGAGAATTGGACGCAAAAATTGAACGGCTTCACGAAGCGATGGAGGTCGCCGCCCAGACAGCGGTTGACGCTGAAAAGTGGATAGGTCTGATGAAACAGTATGTCAATCCCACAGAATTGACGGCTGAACTTCTGAATACGCTGATTGAAAAAATCCTTGTCCATGAAGCGGTCAAAAGTGAGGACGGAAGCCGGGAACAGGAAGTGGAAATCTTCTACCGCTTTATCGGCAAAATCGAATGACACATCTTGAGATACCCAACAATATCTTTAACTAAGGGAAACGGGAGTTTCACAGTCGGAAACCTGAGTTTCACAGCAAGAAAATGTAGTTCCATGGTTTGAGAACAGATGTTCCATGGTGATAAACACCAAGTTTCTGAGCAATAAAACTGAGATGGCTGTATGCTGTTATTCTTCTGGGGGTTGCTGAAAATTCGGGGCTACCAGCTTTCCTTTAAACAACACCTTGGGATAGACGACTAAGTGAAGTTTCTTTTCAAGGCGGGCATATTGTTTCATTTCATACTGATCGCCGATAACAATATTTATACCCTGTTTTCCGTTTCGTCCCGTTCTTCCTGCCCGGTGAATAAAAAAATCGGTATTGGAAGGCATATCCATTTGTACAACGTGGCTAACGTCCTGAATATCCAAGCCTCTGGCTGCCAAATCACTGGTAACAAGAATGCTGATTTTGTCTTTTCTGAAATTATCCAGTGCTTGCTTTCGTTTTACCTTGTCTACCTTGGCATGAAGTCCTACACAATCAATTTTTTTGTAAGCAAGTTTTGCCACAATCTGATCTACGGAATCCGGACGGGCGGTAAAAACTATGGCTTTAAAAACTTTTTTTTCGGTGGTACAGGCTTCCTTTTCTGCATAAATAATTTTTCTTAATGTATCAATTTTGTCTCTTTGTTCGCTGAATACGGCTATATGGGTAATCTTTTTTTGAAGTATATCTTCCGGCGGTAAAAGAATGGTTTCCAGCTGTACTGTTTTTTGTGATTCATCGGCATCGGTGTTTGTATCGGAACAGGACAAAGCCGTAAGGGATTTTTTTATAATTTTTTCTGTTTGAGGTGTAATTGTTGCCGAACATCCCACAACCTGCGTGTCCCGGGGCAGGTGCTCTAACAGTTTGGTGGTGTCATCTCTCAGTTCTGGCGAAAGCAATCTGTCGGTTTCGTCTACCACGATAGCTTTAACGTGGGTAACTTTCAGTTTTTTCAAAAAGAGTAATTCCAAAATCCGAGCCGGGCCACCTACGATAATAAGTGGTTTTTCTTTTAAGGTTTCGATTTGCCTTTTTATGGGAACACCGCCTATAAAAAGAGCTGTTTTTATATCGGTAAGTAACTGGATTTGACTTTTGATTTGAGATGCCAATTCATAGGTGGGAGCTAAAATTATCAACTGCACATGGGGCGTGTTTGTGGATATTTTGTCCAAAAGGGGCAAAAGATAAGCAAAAGTTTTTCCCGTACCTGTTTCTGACTGAAAGAGTATATTGTTGTTTTCCTGCAAAAGGGGAATAATACGTTGTTGTATAGTAGTGGGATTGTGTATGTGTAAAGCCAAAAGTTTTTCTAAAAAAAGGGGATTGATTTGTAGGTCATTAAAAGAAATCTGTTGTTCCATGTGCATACTATAGCATATTTAGGTTTTATATGCTATAATTAAGTATGAAGGTTGGTGTAGATACATTCGGATGCGATCACGGAAAGTCCGGTATCGGTTTATATTTGATGTCCTTGTTAGCAAATTTTCCTCAGGATGATAATGTCGTTATTGAGTTATTTGGTTCTGAGTTGGATAAATATGTTTACAATTCAAATACACGTTATTTTGATTTCTCCGGGGTTTCCATTCCCGATTCAAAAGTTTCTGAAATAATGTGGCACAGTACCAGAGCACCTTCTTTTGTGCAAAAGAAAAATTACGATATTGTTTTATATGCGGGGGGAGTCCGTTATGCTCCTGCCAGTTATAAAACTCCCGGTGTAATAGTGGTAAATGAAGTTATTTCTTTGTCTGCCGATTACGTAAATCCCATGTACCAGTGGTATATAAAAAAGAATTTGAATCACTGTACCACTATTATTGCTTCCAGTCAGTATGTAAAAAAAGATTTGGTATCTGTGGTGGGAGTATCTGCAGATAAAATCGAAATAGTCTATAACGGGATAGATCACAGTTTATTTTATCCCCGTACTGATTTGAACCAAGATTATCTGGACATTCAACCCTTTGCCATTAAACGACCTTATATTATTTATGCCTCCCGATTGAATGATGCTTCAAAAAAGCATATAGAATTGATAAAGGCTTTTTCTCTTTTCAAAAAAAAGACAGGATTGCCTCATAGATTGGTTTTAGCCGGCAGTTCCGGCCCCTATTCCAATGAAATCCACAAAGTGTGTGCAGAGTCTGATTTTGCTTCCGATATTTTTCTTACGGGATATTTTCCTCACGAAAGTTTACCCTTGCTGTATTCCAGTGCAGACGCCTGTATTGTGCCTGCTGTTAACGAAGGGGTAGGTTTGCCGGTGTTGGAAGCCTTGGCTTGCGGTGTTCCGGTGGCTTGTTCTAAGTCGGGATCTCTTCCCGAGGTAGCCGGAAAGCATGCTTTGTACTTTGATTCTGACGACATACAGGACATGGCGTCTTGTATTGAGCAGATTATCACTGATGAAGCCACCCGAAGGAACTTGGCAGAGGGAGGCATTGACTGGACAAAGAGATTTTCTTGGGAAAAAACCGGTAGCAGAACTTTAGATGTTTTGGTGCGAGCCTTTAAAGAGTCACGATAAAATATGCATGGTACCCCGTAGAGGTTTGAAAAAATGGCTTTTCAGGAAGTCTCTCAAAAGGGAACAGATACAGTGATTGTTTTTAAAATAAGTAAGGCTGTCCATTTTTTTTGGACAGCCTTGTGATTTTATCTTAACAGTTATGTCAACAATTTTTGTACGTCGATTTTTCCTTCTTTGACCATTTCTTGGGTAATGGTGATTTTCCTGTGTTCATCTACAGAAGGTATTTCGTACATAACATCCAAAAGCATTCTTTCTACAATAGAACGAAGACCACGAGCACCGGTTTTGTGTTTGATAGCTGTTTCTGCTATGGCATCAATAGCTCCGTCGGTAAACTCCAAATCTACGTTGTCCAGTGCAAAGGAATACTGATATTGTCTTGTGATAGCGTTTTTAGGCTCTGTCAAAATCCGCTTCAAGTCATCTTTTGTCAGCTCTTTTAAAGCGACGGAAATAGGCATACGACCTATAATTTCCGGTATAAGTCCGAATTTAACCAAGTCATCGGGGATAACTTTATTCAACAACTCTGCTTTGGCGCTTTCATCAAGATCTTTTGTTGTTACGCCAAACCCCATGGTGTGGTCGGCAATACGTGTTTCGATAATATCATCCAAGCCTACAAAGGCACCGCCACAGATAAAGAGGATATTTGTTGTATCTATCTCTATCATTTCTTGGTTGGGGTGCTTTCGTCCACCCTGAGGCGGAACACTGGCTCTTGTTCCTTCAATGATTTTCAGCAATGCCTGTTGTACACCTTCACCGGAAACATCTCGTGTGATGGATGTGTTCTCTGACTTTCGGGCAATTTTATCTATTTCGTCTATGAAAATAATTCCCCGTTCTGCAGCAGCCACATTTCCGTCGGCAGCATTGATAAGTTTCAGAAGAACATTTTCAACGTCTTCACCAACATAACCTGCTTCTGTAAGGGTGGTAGCATCGGCAATGGCAAAAGGTACTTTTAACCGTTGAGCTAAAGTTTTTGCTAAAAGAGTTTTTCCTGAACCGGTAGGACCGATTAACAAAATATTTGATTTTTCTAACTGTACGTCGTCGTTTGTCGTTTTGGTAACAGACATTCTCTTGTAGTGATTGTACACTGCAACAGCTAAAGCTTTTTTTGCATAGTCCTGTCCCACTACATATTGATCCAAATATTCCTTAAACTCACGGGGAGTAGGGACATTACTTAAATCAATAGGTGACAAATCTGCAGCTTCGTCTTCCAAAATGCTTTGACAAACGGCAACACACTGGTTACAGATAAAGATATCATTAGGACCAGCTACCATTTTTCTGTTTTGTTCCGCCGGTTTACCGCAAAAAGAACAGAAATGTCCGTTATTTTTTCGTGCCATGTTCTCTCCGTGGTAAAATCTGGTCTACAATGCCGTAGGCCAGTGCGTCCTCTGCAGACATATACAAATCTCTTTCCATATCTGCTTCAACGGTTTTGGGATCTTTACCTGTATGATAAGCAAAATAATCGATGGTCATTTTCTTCAAGCGAATAATTTCTTTTGCTTGAATAGAAATATCTGAAGCCTGTCCCTGGACACCTCCCCATGGTTGATGAATCATTACTCGTGAAGAGGGAAGGGCAAATCGTTTTCCCGGTGTTCCGCTAGCTAACAAAATAGCAGCCATGCTGGCAGCCTGTCCCATACAAATTGTTTGGGTATCGCACTTAATGGACTGAATGGTGTCATAAATAGCTAAACCGGCAGTCACTGATCCTCCGGGAGAGTTAATATACAGGCTTATGTCCTTTTCTGAGTTCTGTGAATCGAGAAACAGTATTTGGGCAACAACCAAGTCAGCTGTCATATCGTTGATCTCGCCGTCAACAAAGATAATTCTATCTTTTAACAGGCGAGAATAGATATCATAAGACCGCTCGTGTCCTCCTGTTTGCTCAACAACCACGGGAACCATAGTGTTCATTCTTTCGTTCATACAATATCCTTAGATGGTAGAGTGATTATCTTTTGAACAAATCTTCGAAAGAAACTTTTTCGCCGTCAGTAACTTTTACCTCTGCAAAAAGTTCTTTGTAAAGCTTCTGTTCTTTAATGTCATCTATAAGATACTCTTTTGTACGGGGATCCGCATAGTGTTTTTTTACTTCTTCTACAGAAATTCCGGCTTCCTGAGCGATTTTTTCATATTCAGCGTCTACTTCTTCAGGAGTTACCGTGATATTTCTTGTTTTGAACAGAGATTCTACGATAATTCTGCTTTTAAGCATTTTTTCTGCATCTCCTGTCCATTCTTTTACCATAGCTTCTTTTGTCTGTCCTGTAGACAAAACAAGTTTTTCAAGCTGTTCGGGAGATGTTTGGAACTGCTGAGCCATCATTCTCCAGCGAGATTCCAATTCGGCCTGTACCATGG
>JAHLFV010000065.1 GCA_018883625.1 Candidatus Treponema excrementipullorum | reverse complement strand
CTATCGCTGTGTCGGTAAAAAACTGGAAGAAGTTAAATCTGTTCAGGCAGGGGATATTTGTATTGCTTCAAAATTGGTTACTACAAAAACCAGTGAAACCTTGTCTGCTACTCAGGACGGTATGTCTTTTGTACGCCTTCGTATGCCGGAACCGGTATATTCTATCGCTGTTTCTGCCAAAGAAAAACGGGATGAAGATAAACTTTCTACTCAGCTGTTAAAAGCTACGGAAGAAGACAGAACTCTTTCTTTCTGCTACAATACAGAAACAAAACAGAACGTTGTTTCCGGTATGGGTGAGTTGCAGATCGGAATTATTTTGGAAAAAATAAAGGCTCAGTCAAAAATCGATATACAGACTTCTGTTCCCCGTATTGCATACAGAGAAACAATCAACAGAAAAGCTCAGGCTGAATATACTCATAAGAAGCAGTCCGGCGGTCATGGACAGTATGCCCGTGTTGTATTGGCTATAGAACCTCTTGAGCGAGGAGAAAACTATGCCTTTGCCAATGCTGTTGTTGGTGGTGCCATTTCCAAGGGTTATATTCCCGGTGTAGAAAAGGGTGTAAAAGAAGCTATGGAAAACGGTGTATTAGCCGGATATCCTGTTGTTGATGTTTCCATTACTGTACTTGACGGTAAAGAGCATCCCGTTGATTCTTCCGAAATGGCATTTAAAATTGCTGCCCGTAACGCATTTAAGGACGCAATGCGTTCTGCCGGTCCGGTACTTTTGGAACCGGTTATGAATATTACCGTATGGGTTGAATCAAAGTACTTGGGTGATATTATGTCCGATCTGTCTGGTAAACGGGGACGGGTACTGGGACAGAACTCTCTTCCCGGTGGTATCGAAGAGATCAGAGCTTTGGTACCTCAATCTGAGTTATTAAAATACGCCATCGATTTACGTTCATTGACCAGCGGTACCGGTAGTTTTGAAACATCTTTTAGCCACTACGATCCTATTTCCGGTAAGCTTGCCGATGAAGTTATCGCTGCTGCAAAAGAATTTATCCAAGTAGCTACCGAAGACTAACAAAAAAACCGGGAATCGCAAGGTTCCCGGCTTTTTTCTGCCTCAGCGTTATTTCTGAGGTTTTATTTTTCCCACAAAGTATCAGGGTAATATCCTGAAGCAATTTTTTTTGCAATCTCTTCTTTAACGATGGCTCTGTCTTCGGGATAGGTCATTCCGAACCAATTTTCCGGTGACGTGTACATTTTGATTTTACCGTGATTGTTTGTGATAATCTGACTGGCAGCTTCCGGCAAAAGAGCTTCTGCTTTTTCGCTGGTAAGATTGTCTTTAAGGAAGTTTTCCCAGTAAACGTGGAATTCCTCATAGGCTTTTGGTGAGAAACCAAAGAAATTCATGGATACCCATTCCTTCCCCGTTAACTCAATTTTTTCTCCGTCAAGGAGACTGATTATTTTATCGCCTTCATAACCGATTTTTGTATTTTCTTTTAAAGAGACAAGGTAATCATCTTTGACGGTACAAATTGCCCGGGAAACAGTACCGGAACGGCTCATGGTATTTCCCAAAATGAATCCTACCATAGCATGTTCTGTGCCGTCGACAGCCATTTGAGACAAATGTTTTCCTAAAGTTTCAAAGGCTATTGATCCGTAGTAGTCGTCAGCGTTGATAACTGCAAAAGGAGTTTTTATCGCTTCTTCTGCACTGAGAACAGCATGGATAGTTCCCCAGGGTTTTGTTCTGTTTTCTGCCTTTTTTGCCTGTTCAGAGGTAAGTCCGCCTTCCCTGGTTTGGAAGACGTATTCTGCATCAAAGTTTCTTGCAACCCTGTCAAAAAGTCTTTCTCTGAAATCTTTTTCAATGTCTTTGCGGATAACATATACAACTTTTCCAAAGCCATGGCGCATAGCATCGTAAGTTGCAAAGTCCAAAAGAGTTTCGTTGTGGAGTCCTACAGCATCAATTTGCTTTACTCCACCGTATCGGCTACCCATTCCGGCTGCCAAAACTAATAATGTAGGTTTCATAACTACTCCTGTATATGTAGTTTACACTTATAGTAAGCATATCACGTAATATAAAATGTCGCAAGGCAAACTTTCATTTGAAAGTAGTGGTGAAAATTGACCGGTAAAGTGTATAGTAGTTTTGTAAACAGGTACATTAGGGAATAAAAAAAAATACCCTCTCGCCTGAGAGGGTATGCGCAGACTGAAACAGCTATTATTCTGCCTTTAATGTACCTTTTACAGAAAGTACACCGTCTTTCATAGATGCTGTCAACTCTCCGTTGTATTTAACGGCAGCATCAGGGGCAGCCGTATCAGCTGTTAAAGATACCTTACTCCAGTCCAAATCTGCCATATTGGCTTTGTTTCCGCCTTCTTTTAAGAATTCGTCCTTAATAAGGAATTTTCCACCGATGTTGTCAGCAACACCGGAAGCAATTTTAAAAGAATCGGTTGTGTTGAATTTTCCGTTAGCATCAGTTGTAATCTGTGTAGCTGTACCTCTGTGTACAAAAGTAATGGTCAACTGCTTTCCGTTTTCTGTAACAGTAAAGTTGTCACCTTCTGCTGTTGAGTAAGAAGCTACAGGAAAAAGTACCAAAGAACGGAGACTGCCGGGAATAGCAGCTTTCTTTGCTTCTGTTCCGTCATAACGTACTGCATCAAACAAAGTTGTTGTCTGAGCCTTTGAAGCACCGGTTGCTGCATCAAAACCGTCTTTTACTGACAAGTCACCGGCGGACCAATTCAAGTAATTTGAAGCTGATTCTCCTTTTGTATCAAAGCTCAGTTCAATGGAAACTTTTTTAGAGTTACCTCCGCAAGATACCAAGAGGACAGCTAACAAAGAAACAGCTGTAAACAAACGTATGTTTTTCATTTTTTCTCCTACAGTATGATATTTTTTCATACTATTTCTAGTCGGGCAAGTATATCAAAGTCTTTTTATCTTAGTCAATACCTATCTTTTAGGTAGACATTTTATAGTATACAAAAAAAGCTTACCGAAACTTTGCCTCGGTAAGCTTTATATGTTACAGACTTTGAATTTTCAAAGCCTTACTGCTGATATACATTAGCAACTGGTACCGGCTTCCAATGCCAGTTTTATCATATTGGAGAATGTTGTTTGCCGTTCTTCTGCGGTTGTTGCTTCTCCGGTTACAATGTGATCGGATACTGTAATAATGGCCAAAGCTTTTCTGTTGAATTTTGCAGCCAAAGTGTATAATTCTGCGGCTTCCATTTCAACACCTAACACACCGTACTTTGCCCAAGTTTTCCAGTTTGCGTTTTCGTCGTAGAACAAATCGCTGGAAGCAACCGATCCTTGAAGTGTTTTAATGCCGGCTTCCTGTGCGGCTTTATAGGCAGCCATTAATAATTCAAAGTTGGCAGTAGGTGCATAATGAAGATTTCCGAAACGCTGAAGCATGAGAGAAGAATCTGTACAGGCACTGGTTGCAAGAATTGTATCCCGAACCTTTGTTGATTCATGAATTGCGCCACAGGTTCCTACACGGATAGCTTTTTGTACACCATAAAACTGGAAAAGCTCGTTTACGTAGATAGAAAGAGACGGTTGTCCCATTCCCGTACCTTGAACAGATACCCGTTTACCTTTGTAAGTTCCGGTAAAACCGTACATACCCCGTACTTCATTGTAGCATTCGGCATTTTCCAAAAAGTTTTCTGCAATAAATTTTGCTCTTAGGGGATCTCCGGGCAACAAAATAGTATCTGCTATCTGGCCTTCTTTTGCGTTAATGTGTGTACTCATAACAACTCCTAAAAAAAGTAAAAGTTTACCCGTCCAGTATAATCTGTGTACAGGGAAAAAACAAGAAAAAAATAAAGATTACCCCTTTATTTTTCTGAAAAGCTGAAACACTGTTCTGTCCCCATGTTCCAATTCCCGAAGATAAATTGTGTCGTCTAAAGGTTCATATTCTTCCCAAAGACATTCCAGCCATAAAGCTTCTGCCGCCTGCGTAAGATTTCCTTCCGTATAATCACTTTGGACAAAGGCATATAACCCTGCCGGTATACATTCGGTATCTTGAGGAAGAGGGGCCTCATTTTTTATAATATTCCCACAAGGGTGAGGATTTACCAAATAGTCTTCCGGCTTAGGCTCCAGATTTTTCTTATCTACCAAGGTAGTGTATTTAATCATTTTTTCTTCCATAAACGTGCTTGTTTTACTGTAAGATAAGTTTTGAAACAGCTGTAATTTTTTTACGTGATATTCCATAGCATCCTCTCTTTACGCTTACTATACACTATTATGTTTTTTTTGTGTATTTTCTTTTCTTAGTAAAGGAGATTTTGTGAAATTTTTATCTACAATTAATACGGAGGTAAAAATGAAAACAGAATCTTGGACAAACAATGTAGTACGTTTTTGTGTTTGTTTGGTTGTACCCCTTGTATGTATTGCCATAACAGGTTTTTCTCTGTCCTGCAAAATGACCGCTACCGGTATAGAAACTTTTAAAGGTGATACAACAAATCCCGAACTGGTATATTTTGAACAGGTGTCGGAAAACAGCATTGCACTGTATTTTTCGGAAACAATTTCTTTATCTGCTTTGGAAGTTGCTACCGGCGAAACACTCTTGTACGCAGAAGCCGAATTGGAAATAAACGACATTCCGTTATCCGAAGGTGATGCAATACCGGAATTAGCGGAAGTCGGGGAAAAACGGACCGAACTGTACGGGAAAGAAATATGTTTTGCCGGAGATAACAAAACAAAACCGGGAGAATATTATGTTTTATCGGGAACGGCAACAGACCAACACGGCAACAGCTTGAAATTCCGTATTCCCTTTTACGGTTTTAACTCCCGAAAAGCCGGTCTTGTAATCAGTGAAGTACGGACAGCCAAAAACGGTGATAAAGAGCTGGAGTTTATTGAATTGTACGTGTACCGTCCCGGCAACTTGGCAGGAATCAGCGTTTCTACAGCTATCGATTCAAAAAATGGCTTTGAAGAATACGTATTCCCGGCAACAGAAGTGGATGTAGGGGAGTACATTGTCCTTCACATGAGAAATCAACAGGGGGCCATTGACGAAGTCGGTAACAATCTGAAAGAGTGTACCGTGCCTCTTGCTACACCGGGACGGGATTTTTGGGTAAAGACGACGGATGCAAGAATAGGGGACAGCGATATTGTTTTGTTAAAGGAAACAGCTCACGGTAAGATAACCGATGCAGTGCTATTTGTCAAAAACTCTGTGGGCACTACTTATTCAAAAACATTAAAAGAAGTTGCCGGTTTGGCAATAGCATCCGGAGTGTGGGATGGTACGGAAGAATTTTCTACATGGGTATCTTCCGAAAATATTGCAGGTAACAGAACTTTTTCCCGGATAAATATTGCGGAAATAGACAAGGCTGCAGAATCCGGTCTACCGCTTCCTGTAGGT